>JBDLIK010000038.1:0-12700 GCA_039714895.1 Myxococcota bacterium
CATCTTCGCGACCTTCTCCCTCCGGGCACCTCGACGTACCTACAGGTACGCCTTCGGCACCCTCCAGTCCGAGGGCCGCGAATCTGACGCACACTCTGTCCCCTCGCGACGAGGGATCATGAATAATCCGGGCTAGCGCGGCGGGCAGCGGGCGGGGAAACGCCCGACCGGATCCTCCGTGGCGGGCTGCCGAAGAACCAGAGGAATCGTGTTTTCATGAGTAAAGTCAATAAATTGCGTCGTGTGTTGGTGACCGGGGGGGCAGGCTTCATCGGCTCGCATCTGTGCCGGCGCCTGCTGGCGGAAGACTGCGAGGTGATCGCCTTCGACAACCTGCTGACCGGGCGTATGGACAACATCGAAGCCCTGCTCGGAGAGAAGCCCTTCTCCTTCGAGCACTACGACGTCACCAACTTCCTCTACGTGGCGGGCGAACTCGACGCGATCCTGCACTTTGCGTCCCCCGCCAGCCCCGCGGACTTCGAGCGGCTGCCCATCCAGATCCTCAAGGTGGGGGCGCTGGGAACCCACCGGGCTCTCGGCCTCGCAAAGGCCAAGGGCGCGCGCTTCCTGCTGGCCAGCACCTCGGAGTGTTACGGCGACCCGGAGGTCAACCCCCAGCCGGAGAGCTACTGGGGGAACGTGAACCCGGTGGGCGTTCGCGGGGTCTACGACGAGGCGAAGCGGTTCGCCGAAGCCATGACCATGGCCTACCACCGCCACCACGGCGTGGACGTCCGCGTCATGCGGATCTTCAACACCTTCGGGCCGCGCATGCAGATCGATGACGGGCGCGCCATCCCCAATTTTTTTCGGCAGGCCGTGAAGGGGTCGGACGTGACCGTCTACGGCGACGGCTCGCAGACGCGCTCCATCTGCTACGTCGACGACCTCGTGGAAGGCGCCTGGAGACTGCTCAACTCCGACTACGTCGGTCCCATGAACATCGGCTCCCAGGCCGAGGTCTCGATGCTCGACCTCGCCCAGCAGATCATCGGGCTCTGCGGGAGCTCGAGCCAGGTCGTGTTCCGACCGCTGCCCCCCGACGATCCCAAGGTACGCCGCGCGGACACCAGCCTGGCCCAGCGTGAGCTCGGCTGGTCGCCCCAGGTGCCGGTGGAGGAGGGGCTGCGCCGGACGCGCGACTATTTCGTCGAGGCCCTGGCGCGGGAAGCGCAGGGCGGCACGTGACGCCGACGGCGCACATCCGGAACTTCTGCATCATCGCGCACATCGACCACGGGAAGAGCACCCTGGCCGACCGCCTGCTCGACGCCACCGGCACCCTCGGAGAACGCGAGCGCCGAGACCAGTTTCTCGACAAGATGGACCTCGAGCGCGAGCGGGGCATCACCATCAAGGCCCAGACGGCCCGCATGCGCTACCGGGCCCGGGACGGTCAGGAGTACGTCCTCAACCTGATCGACACTCCCGGCCACGTCGACTTCTCCTACGAGGTCTCCCGGGCGCTCCAAGCCTGCGAGGGCGCGTTGCTGGTGGTCGACGCTTCCCAGGGCATCGAGGCCCAGACCCTGGCCAACGCCTACCTGGCCCTGGAGGAGGACCTCACGATCATCCCGGTGGTGAACAAGACGGATCTGCCGGCGGCCCAGCCCGAGCGGGTGGCCGAGGAGATCGAAGACGTGATCGGTCTCGATGCCGCCGAGGTGTTGCCGGTGTCGGCCAAGACGGGCAGCGGGGTCGAGGAGCTGCTGGAGCGCATCATCACCCGGGTTCCGCCTCCCCGGGGGGATGCTGCGGCTCCGGCCCGAGCCCTGGTCTTCGACGCCTGGTTCGATCCCTACGTGGGGGTCGTCATGCTCGTCCGGGTGATGGAGGGCACCCTGCGCCGGGGCGGCCGCCTCCGGCTCATGGCGCGCGGCTCCGAACACCTCATTCAGGGGCTCGACGTGGTCGACCCGAACCCACGTCCCGTGGCGAATCTCGGTCCGGGGGAGGTGGGGCTGGTGATCGCGGGCATCAAGTCCCTGGCTGAGGCCCGCATCGGGGAGACCCTCACCGACGCCGCCTCGCCCGCCGAGACGCCCCTTCCCGGCTTTCGCGAAGTCAAGCCCATGGTCTTCGCGGGGCTGTACCCGGTGAACGCCGACGACTACCAGGCGCTGAAGGCGGCCTTGGAGAAGCTTCGCATCAACGACGCTTCGTTCTTCTACGATCCGGAGACCAGCATGGCGCTGGGCTTCGGGTTCCGCTGCGGTTTTCTGGGCTTCCTGCACGCCGAGATCATCCAGGAACGTCTCGAGAGGGAGTACGGAATCGATCTCATCACAACGTCTCCCACCGTGCGCTATCGGGTGGTGCTCGCTTCAGAGGAGTCCCGGGAGATCTCGAGCCCTGCGGCGCTGCCCCCCCTCGGCGACATCCTCCGCATCGAGGAGCCGCTGATCCTCGCCACCATCCACGTGCCCAGCCAGTACGTGGGTGCCGTTCTGGCGCTCTGCCAGGATCGCCGCGGTGTGCAGCGCGACATGATGACTCACCGCAGCCGGGTCCAGATCCGCTACGAGCTGCCGCTGGCCGAGGTGGTGGCCGACTTCCACGACCGAATCAAGAGCGTGACCCGGGGCTACGGATCCTACGACTACGAGCTGGTCGGGTACTCCCCCGCGGAGCTCGTGAAGCTGGACATCCTGGTGAACGGCGACCCTGTGGACGCTCTCTCCCTGATCGTCCACCGCGACAAGGCCCAGTCGAGGGGGAGCGAGCTGGCGCGGAAGCTCAAGGAGTTCATCCCCCGTCAGATGTTCGACGTGGCGATCCAGGCTGCCATCGGGTCTCGGGTGATCGCCCGGACCAACGTTCGGGCGCTGCGCAAGAACGTCACCGCCAAGTGTTACGGCGGTGACATCACGCGCAAGCGGAAGCTTCTCGAGAAGCAGAAGGAGGGTAAGCGGCGCATGAAGCGGGTCGGCTCGGTGGAGATCCCCCAGGAGGCGTTCCTGGCGGCCCTCAAGCTGGGAGACGAATGAGCCTGAGCGCAGAGCCGACGTCGGGGCTGCCGGAGACTCCAGAACGGGCCGAGGGCTCGTCCTGGCGCGGGATCGGTGAGCAGCTTCAGACCCTCGCCATCGCCGTGCTGCTGGCGCTGGCGATTCGCGCCTTTCTGATCGAGCCCTACCGCATTCCGTCGGAATCGATGCTTCCCACCCTGATGGTGGGAGATCATCTCTTCGTGAACAAGTTCGTCTACGGAGTTCCGCTCCCCTTCGTCGACCGGCGGCTCCCGGGCCTGCGAGCTCCCGAGCGTGGGGACGTGGTGGTCTTCAGCGTGGCGAAGGACGGCTACGAGATCCACCCCACCGATCAGCGCCCCGAGCTTCCGAGAGAGAGCTTCGTCAAGCGGATCGTCGGAGTGCCGGGCGATCGGATCGAGGTCCGAGGGGAGACGGTCCTGCGCAACGGCGAGCCACTGAGCCAGGAGCGTACCGGTGAGACCCTCCACGACGAGGTCGGGCGGCAGCTGCAGGTGGTTCGTGAGGCGGTGGGCGAACGCCAGTACCGGGTCGCCTACGACGCCGAGCGCCCAGGCCTGGCCGGAGAGTTCCTGGTGGAGCCGGGTCGCTACTTCGTCATGGGGGACAACCGAGACGACTCGAACGACAGCCGGAAATGGGGCACGGTTCGGGAGGAGGACCTCAAGGGGCCGGCCTTCCTCCTCTACTGGTCCTGGGACTGGAACGGTGGCTGGTCGGAGCTTCTCTCGCCCGCGACCTGGTGGACCTTGCTCTCCGAACGCATGCGCTGGGCGCGGATCGGCGATTCGATCCGATGAGCGCGCCGCAGCGCGGATGGCGAAGGCGGTGGCGTGCGAAGCGAGAGCCGCGCCGGGAGACCCTGGGGGAGAGTGTGCGGACCCTCGCCACCGCCGTGGTCCTGGCCCTCGCGATCCGCACCCTGCTGTTGCAGACCTTCTACGTACCCTCTGGCTCCATGCTCGAGACGCTGCTCATCGGGGATCACGTCTTCGTCAACAAGGTCCTCTACGGCGTCCGCATCCCCTGGACGGACTGGCGGCTGCCCGGCATCCGCGAGCCTGCCCGGGGCGATGTGGTGGTCTTCGAGGCGGCTCGCGCGAGGGACGGACGACGCGTGATCGCCGCGGACCGCCGGCCCGAGCTGCGCCGGGAGGATTTCATCAAGCGGATCGTGGCGGGTCCGGGGGACCTCGTGGAGGTGCGCCAGGGGATCCTCTACGTCAACGGCGATCGTGTCACCGGCGGGCCCGTGGGGCGGCGCTTCGAGAACCCGGAGGGCCGCGCCCTCGATGTCCTCGACGAGACGGTTCCGCGCTGCAGCTACCACGTGCTCGACGACCCCGTGCGAGGCCCCATCGACCTGGCCCCGGTCCGCGTGGAGGAGGGGCGCTACCTCATGATGGGGGACAACCGGGACGACTCCCACGACGGTCGCTTCTTCGGCACCGTGCGTCTCCAGGAGATCCTGGGGTCGGCCGGGCTCATCTACTGGTCCTGGGACTGGAACGGCCCCTGGGGTCCGGGCTGCCTGATGCCCTTCGACGCTGCCTGCCTTGGCGACTCCCTGCTGAACCCCCTCACCTGGTCGCGGAACCTCATCGAGCGAACCCGCTGGCGCCGGCTCGGCGACAGCGTGAGCTGCTAGGGCTGCGGGCTCCGCCCGCAGCCAACGGCTGTGCTCTGGCGTCAGCCGCGGCGTGCGCCGCTTCGCTCGTCTGCCTCACGGACGATGGCGGGCTCCGCCCGCAGCCCCTCCCCGGGGGCAGATTGACGGAGGGATGCAACGGCGGGTATCCTCCCGCCGACCTGAGCTCCTTTTAAGTCCGTTCCGTGAGGCGGATAAAGGTGCAGCGATGCCGACCGGCTCTTCCTCGTCCACGCGACTGCGGCCCGCCCGAACCGGCCCTCCCGCCGGAGCCGGTCAGGTGATCCTCGACGATCGTGCCATTCGCCGTACGCTCATGCGGATCGCTCATGAGGTCGTGGAGGCGAACGCCGATCTCGCGGGTCTCTACCTCGTTGCCATTCCCAACGGGGGTGTGCCTCTCGCGCGTCAGATCGCGCGCAACCTGCACGAGATCGCCGACGTGAACGTCGTCATCGGCATCCTCGATACGACGCTCTACCGGGATGACCTCATCTCCAACGCCGAGAGACCTCCCCTGCGCCGCACCGAGATGCCATCCGCGGTCGATGATCATGCAGTGGTGCTCGTGGACGACGTGGCCAGTACCCGTCGCACCATCCGCGCGGCCATGGACGCGCTGATGGACTTCGGGCGCCCGAAGAGCGTGCAGGTGATGGCTCTGGTGGATCGCGGGCATCGCGAGCTTCCCATCAGCCTCGACTACGTGGGAAAGAACATTCCGACCCACGCCGAGGACCATGTGATTCTGCGCGGTGTCGCACGCGGGGGCCTGGACGGGCCCCTCGAGGTCGTCGTGGTGTCCGCAGGGGGGGAGGACCCGACATGATCGGAACGGATCTGCTGGGGATCGAGGATCTCGAACGTTCGGATCTCGAACGCATCCTGGAGACGGCCCAGCACATGCAGGAGGTGGGGACGCGGCAGATCAAGAAGGTGCCGACGCTCCGGGGGCGCACCATCGTCAACCTCTTCTTCGAGCCCTCCACCCGGACCCGCACCAGCTTCGAGATCGCCGGGAAGCGGCTCTCGGCGGACGTGGTGAACTTCTCGACCTCCAACTCCAGTCTGAAGAAGTCCGAAGGGATCCTGGACACCGCCAAGACCATCGATGCCATGGATCCGGACGCCGTGATCGTGCGCCACGGGGTAGCGGGGGTGCCTCGGCAGATCGCGGACGTCCTCGACGCCCCCGTGATCAACGCCGGGGACGGTTGGCACGAGCACCCCACCCAGGCCCTGCTGGACCTCCTCACGGTGCTCGAGAAGAAGGGCCGTGTGGACGGGCTGACGGTGACCATCGTCGGCGATGTCCTCCACTCCCGGGTGGCGCGTTCCAACGTCTACGGCTTCCTCAAGATGGGCGCAGAGGTCCGGCTGGCGGCTCCCCCCACCATGATCCCGCCGGCGGTCGAGAGTCTGGGGGTCAAGGCGGGCAGCTCCCTGCGCGAGGCCCTCGATGGAGCCGACGTGGTGATGGTGCTTCGCATCCAACAGGAGCGCCTGGCGGGGGCCTTCATCCCCAGCATCCGCGAGTACGCGGCCACCTTCGGACTCGACCGGGCCAAGCTCCGCTACGCCAAGGACGACGCCATCGTCATGCATCCGGGTCCGGTGAACCGGGGGGTGGAGCTGGCCCACGACCTGGCCGACCACCGTCCGGGAGTGATCCTCGACCAGGTCCGCAACGGCGTGGCCGTTCGCATGGCGGTGCTCTACCTGCTGGCCGGCCGGCGCTCGCCGGAGCGCGAGGGATGAGTCCCGGGGGGCGTTCGGATCCGGTGCACGAGCTCGCGCGTAGCGCTGGACGGCTTCTGATCCGGGGCGGCCGGGTCCTCGACCCGCTCGGCGGTCTGGACGGCCCGGCGGACGTGCTGGTGGAGGATGGGAGCATCGTGGCGGTGGAGGCCGGGCTCGACGCGCCGGACGCCGAGGTGCTCGATGCCAGCGGCTGCTGGGTGGCGCCGGGCTTCGTCGACCTGCACACCCACCTGCGCGAGCCGGGCGAGGAGTACAAGGAAGACATCGCTTCGGGCGGACGCGCCGCGGTGGCGGGGGGCTTCACCAGCGTGGCCTGCATGGCCAATACCCATCCCGTCAATGACGACCCGTCGGTCACCGAGTACATCCTCGAGCGCGCGCGCCAGGAGTCGCCCGCGCGGGTCTTCCCGGTGGCGGCCGCAACCCGCGGTCTCGAGGGTCGGGTCATGACCGAGTTCGACGCCCTGGTGCGCTCGGGGGCGGTCGCCTTCAGTGACGACGGCCGGACGATCATGGACGGCGGGGTCATGCGTCGGGTGCTCGAGTACTCCCGGCTGGTGAGCCGTCCGGTGATCGTTCACGCCGAGGACTGCACGCTGGTGGGAGAGGGCGTGGTGAACGAGGGCGCCGCCTCCACCCGCCTGGGCCTGCCCGGCAATCCCACGGTGGCGGAGGCGGTGCACGTGGCCCGCGACCTGATGCTCGCGGAGTTCACCGGCGCCCATCTGCACGTGGCCCACGTCTCCGCCGCAGCGGCGGTGGATCTGATCCGGCGGGCCCGGGATCGAGGCATCCATGTGAGCGCGGAGGTGACTCCCCATCACCTCACCCTCACCGACGAGGCGACCCTCGGCTTCGACCCGAACACCAAGATGGCTCCGCCCCTGCGCTCCCAGGCCGACGTGGAGGCCTGCCGAGAGGGGCTGCGGGACGGCACCCTCGACGCCATCGCCACCGACCATGCCCCCCATGCCGTGCACGAGAAGGAGGTGGAGTTCAGCGCAGCGCCTCCCGGGATCCTGGGTCTCGAGACGGCGCTGCCGGTGGTGCTGGATCTGGTGCGGGCCGAAGTGCTCTCCCCTCTCGAGCTGGTGCGCCGCCTCTCCAGCAATCCCGCGCTCATTCTGGGTACCGAGGGTGGGCGACTCTCCGAGGGCACGGCCGCCGACGTGGTCCTGATCGAGCCCGAGCACGAATGGGGTTACGATCCCCTCAAGGGGCAGTCCAAGAGCGTCAACTCCCCCTGGGTCGGCCAGCAGATGGTGGGGCGTGTCCTCGCCACGCTGGTGGGAGGGCAGCTCGTCTACCACGCCGGCCGAGGGGTGCTCTTCCCTTGAGTGTGGCACCCCCCCGCGCCGCGCTTCTGGCCCTGGCCGACGGAACCGTCTACCGCGGCCAGGCCTTTGGAGCCGCGGCCGTTCGCACGGGAGAGGTCTGCTTCAACACCAGCATGACCGGCTATCAGGAGATCGTGACCGATCCCTCCTATGCCGGACAGATCGTGGCGATGACCTACACGCAGATCGGAAACGTGGGCACGAACCCCGAAGACGACGAGTCCGACCGTCCCTACCTGGGCGGGTTCGTGGTCAAGGAGCTGTTCCGCGAGCCGAGCAACTGGCGGGCTCGGGAGGGCTTGGATGTCTTCCTGGCTCGACAGGGCGTCCCGGGGATCGCCGGCCTCGACACTCGGGCCCTGGTGCGGCGCATTCGCGACCGGGGCTTCCAGATGGGAGCGCTGTGCACCGATCCCGCGCAGCAGGACCCGGACGCGCTGGTCGAGGTGGCCCGCACGGCGCCTGCGCTCGACGGTCGTGACCTGGTGGCGGAGGTGACCTGCAAGGAGCCCTATGCGTGGCGGGAGGGACGCTGGCAGGGTGTGCGCGGCGAGCTGCCCCGGGCGCCGGTTCCCGAGCGCCGCCATCGGCTGGTGGCCTACGACTACGGGATCAAGCGCAACATCCTGCGCAGCCTGGTGGATCATGGCTTCGACGTCACGGTGGTGCCCGCGCGGACCCCGGCGGAGGACGTCCTGGCCCTGGGCGCCGAGGCCGTCTTCCTCTCCAACGGCCCTGGAGACCCGCGGGCCGTGGAAGGCGTCCGGGAACCCGTGCGCAGCCTGGCGGAGCGGCTTCCGCTCTTCGGGATCTGCCTGGGACACCAGATCCTGGGCCTGGCCCTCGGAGGCAGCATCCGCAAGCTCAAGTTCGGCCACCACGGGGGCAACCAGCCGGGCCAGGACCTCGCCACGGGCAAGGTGGCGATCTGCGCAGAGAACCATGGCTACGCGGTGGACGCCGATTCGCTGCGAGAGGCCGGCGAGCCCATCGAGATCACCCACGTCAACCTGAATGATGACACCGTGGAGGGGCTCGCCCACCGCAGCCGGCCGTTGTTCTCGGTGCAGTACCATCCCGAGGCTTCGCCTGGGCCCCACGACGTCGGCTACTTCTTTGGCCGCTTTCGAGAGCTGGTGCAGCGCCACCACGCCGGGGAGTCCGTGAGCGGTGCGGCGGTGGCCAGGGCCTGATGGCGCGCCGCACCGACATCCAGTCCATCCTGGTGATCGGCTCCGGGCCCATCGTGATCGGTCAGGCCTGCGAGTTCGACTACTCGGGCACCCAGGCCCGCAAGGCATTGCGCGAAGAAGGCTACCGGGTGGTGCTGCTCAACTCGAACCCGGCCACGATCATGACCGATCCTGAGACCGCGGATCGCACCTATATCGAACCGATGACCCTCGAGTCTCTCGAGCGGATCCTCGAGCGTGAACGTCCCGACGTGATCCTTCCCACCATCGGTGGCCAGACGGCGCTCAACCTCGCGGTGGAGCTCGCCGAGAGCGGCGTGCTCGCCCGCCACGGTGTCGAGCTCATCGGTGCCAACCTCGAAGCCATCGTGAAGGCCGAGGATCGTGACCGCTTCCGCGAGGCCATGGGGCGCATCGGGCTGCGCCTGCCGGCCTCGGGCTACGTACGCTCGGTGGAAGAGGCCCGCGAGACGGTGAAGCGAACAGGACTTCCGGCCATCATCCGTCCCAGCTTCACCCTGGGTGGCACCGGCGGAAGCGTGGCCTGGAGCGCCGACGAGTTCGAGCCGCTGGTGCAATGGGCCCTCGAGCAGTCCCCCCGACACCAGTGTCTGGTGGAGCAGAGCGCCCTGGGATGGAAGGAGTACGAGCTCGAGGTGATGCGCGACCGAGCGGACAACGTCGTGATCATCTGCTCCATCGAGAACTTCGATCCCATGGGCGTCCACACCGGAGATTCGATCACCGTGGCGCCGGCCCAGACGCTCACGGACAAGGAGTATCAGGTGATGCGCGATGCCGCGGTCGCCATCATCCGCGAGATCGGGGTGGACACCGGAGGCTCGAACATCCAGTTCGCGGTGAACCCGGAGGACGGCGAGCTCGTCGTCATCGAGATGAACCCCCGGGTGTCTCGTTCCTCGGCGCTTGCCTCCAAGGCCACCGGCTTCCCCATCGCCAAGATCGCCGCGAAGCTGGCGGTGGGATACACCCTCGACGAGATTCGCAACGACATCACCCGGGAGACGCCGGCGAGCTTCGAGCCCAGCATCGACTACGTCGTGACCAAGGTTCCCCGCTTCACCTTCGAGAAGTTCCCGGGCACCGAGGATCTCCTGACCACGCAGATGAAGTCCGTGGGTGAGGTGATGGGCATCGGTCGCACCTTCAAGGAGAGTCTGCAGAAGGCCCTGCGCTCTCTGGAGATCGGTCACGCGGGCCTCGAGCGCCCCTTCCTCCCCGAGGGTGACGCCGGCATCGAGGCCCTCTGGGACCAGATCGAGCGGGCCCGGCCCGGCCGCCTCTGGGCCGTCGCCGAGGCCTTCCGGCGGGGGATCAGCGCCGAAGAAGTGTGGCGGCGCTCTGCCATCGATCCGTGGTTTCTGGGGAACCTGCGTGAGCTCGTCGGCATGGAGGAGGCCCTCGCTGCGACGCCGCCCGGCGAACGCCAGGCCTGGCTGCGGCCCGCCAAGCAGGCGGGCTTCTCCGACGCCCGCCTGGGGGCCCTCTGGGGGCTCTCGGAGCACGAGGTGCGTGGGCTGCGCCAGGAAGCGGGGGTGCGTCCCGTCTACAAGCGGGTGGATACCTGCGCGGCCGAGTTCCAGGCGCATACCCCCTACCTCTACTCGACCTACGAGGACGAGTGCGAGGCAGAGCCCACCGAGCGACGCAAGGTGATGATCCTCGGAGGGGGCCCGAACCGCATCGGGCAGGGCATCGAGTTCGACTACTGCTGCTGCCACGCGGTGTTCGCCCTGCGCGACGCCGGCTTCGAGACCATCATGGTCAACTGCAATCCCGAGACCGTCTCGACGGACTACGACATCAGCGACCGCCTCTACTTCGAGCCGCTGACCTTCGAGGACGTGCTGGCCATCGTGGACAGGGAGAAACCCGAGGGTGTGATCGTCCAGTTCGGAGGGCAGACGCCGCTCAAGCTGGCATTGCCCCTCGAACGCGCCGGCGTACCGATCCTGGGGACGCCGCCGGACGCCATCGACCGCGCCGAGGACCGGGAGCGCTTCGACGAGCTGCTCGAGCGTCTCGCGCTGCGCCGCCCGCCCGGGGGCGTCTCCCGGAGCTTCGAGGAAGCCCGCGCCGTGGCCGAGCGGATCGGGTATCCGGTGCTGGTACGACCTTCCTACGTGCTCGGGGGTCGGGCCATGGAGATCGTCCACGACCCCGAGGCCCTCGAGAACTACATGCGCTTCGCGGTGCGGGCTTCACCGGAGCACCCGGTCCTGGTGGATCGCTTCCTGGCGGATGCCACCGAGGTGGACGTCGACGCCGTCTGCGACGGAGAGCGCGTGGTGATCGGCGGCATCATGGAGCACATCGAAGAGGCGGGCGTGCACTCCGGAGACAGCGCCTGCTCGCTGCCCCCCTACTCCCTCAGCCCCGGGGTGGTGAAGGAGATCCTCCGTTCCACCCGCCGTCTGGCGCTCGAGCTCGGTGTTCGCGGTCTCATGAACGTTCAGTACGCCGTCAAGGGGGGAGAGCTCTTCGTGATCGAGGTCAACCCGCGCGCCTCGCGCACGGTGCCCTTCGTGTCCAAGGCCATCGGCCGTCCCCTGGCGAAGATCGCTGCGCTGGTGATGGTGGGAAAGAGCCTGACCGAGCTCGGCTTCACCGAGGAGATCGTGCCGCGGCACTTCTCCGTGAAGGAGGCCGTCTTCCCGTTCATCAAGTTCCCCGGGGTGGATACGCTGCTGGGGCCGGAGATGAAGAGCACGGGAGAGGTGATGGGGATCGACTCGGACTTCGGGCGCGCCTACGCCAAGTCGCAGATCCAGGCGGGCAACAGCCTGCCCCGGGACGGGCGGGTGCTCGTCTCGATCCGCCGGGAAGACCAGGCAAGCGTGGGCGAGGCCGTGGCACTGCTCGCCTCGGTCGGCTTCAAGGTGGTGGCCACCAGCGGAACGGCCCGTGCCCTCTCGGCGCTCGGCATCGAAGTGGAGGAGGTGAACAAGGTACGCGAGGGATCGCCGCACGTGGTGGATCGAATCGAGGCCGGGGACGTCCACCTGGTGATCAACACGGTCCGCCCCGACGCCCGAGCCGTCGCCGACTCCTTCTCCATCCGCCGGGCGGCGCTCCTGCACGGCGTTCCCTACTTCACCACCGCCGCCGCGGCGCGGGCGGCCGCCGACGGCATCCGCGCCCTTCAGCTCGCCTCCATCGGGGTGAGATCTCTCCAGGAGATCCACGCGTCCGGGGGGGCCGACGCGCCCGGGTAGAGAAAGGGTGAGGCGCAGATGACTCCGCGGGCGGGAAGGCGATCCTCGTCGGCTGCGGGCGCAGCCCGCAGCCCGTTCGCCCGGGCACTCGAGGCCGTGAGACGACCCCTCGTCTTCGCCCACGAGGCCGCCGCGGGAGCCGATCGCATCCGGGATCTGGAGCGCACGCTGGCCCGGGCCGCCGCCCGCGCCGGCCAGCTGTCGATCCCCAGCGATGTGCGCACCGTGCTCGCCCGGGTGGAGGCGCTCTTCGCGGAGGACCTCCCGCCGGAGCAGCGCTCCGACGCCATCGAGCGTGCGCTCTCCTGGACGGAGCCGCTGGCCGCCCCGGGCTTTCCCGAGTCCGCGCTCGCTCGCCCGGTCTCCTGTCTGCCCGGGGCCGGGCCTCGCCGGGCCGAGCAGCTGGCCCGCAGGGGCCTGGGCAGCGTCGGAGATCTGCTCTACCTGCTGCCCTTTCGCTGGGAGGACCGGCGCGCCGTCTCGTCCGTCGCCGAGCTTTCCGGCAAGATAGGAGTAGTACTTGAGAACCCCG
>JBDLIK010000039.1:0-12641 GCA_039714895.1 Myxococcota bacterium
CTCGACGCTTGGATCTGCGGCCGCCCCCACAACCGACTGCTTGCCGGCGTTCAGGAAGCTGAAGAGCGCGGAGTCCTGACCGCGCAGGTCGGCCCCGGTCGCGGACCAGCGGCGCAGAGAGTCGCCTTCGGGCGACTCGACCTTGATGACCTCGGCGCCCCCGTCGACGAAAAGCTTCGAGCAATAGGGACCCGCGATCTGGTCCGAGAAGTCGAGCACACGGATTCCCGCCAGGCCCTGCTGCATCACCGCATCTTCACCTTCCTTGCCGCCGAGTGCCGGCGGGACCCACGGGCTCCCGCAGCACCGGATGGGGCGAGGCGGTGGGTGAGCCGACTTTGCCAGAAACTGAAAAATGGTTCAATATTCAGCGATGCCGCAGAACGCCCCCCTGGATCGAGCCGCCGCGCCTTCCGGGCGGGCCAGCTACGCCAAATCGCGCGATACGCGAGCCAGGATCCTCACCGCGGCGCTGGCGGAGGCCAGCGACTCCGGCTTCCACAAGGCATCCGTCGCAGGGATCGCGGCGCGGGCGGGCGTGGCGGTGGGCAACCTCCACTACCACTTCGGCTCTCGGCGCGAGCTCCTGCGGGAGTTGATGGGCTCGCTGATGGCCGACCTCATGTCGCGTCTTCATGCCGCCGACGCCGACGACCACGCCGACTTCTTCGACCGCCAACGGGCCGCCCTGCTCGTCTACCTGGAGTACTTGCGAGCCAATCCGGCGTACGTTCGGCTGGCAGACGAGATCAAGCTCCACGAGCCGGACCTGTACCGGCGCGCGGTTGCCGACTGGGTGGAGCGAATGGCGGCGCGGATCCGCGTTGGCATCGAGCAGGGCACCCTCAGGCCGATGGACGATTCCGAGATCGCAGCCCAGGCCCACTTCCTGCTGGGTGCCCGCCATTTTCTGGAACAGATGATGGAGAGTCGCGACGGCCCGCGAGACGAAGCGGTCGTCGACGCCTACCTCGCCCTGGTGCGAGACGGTCTCCGTCGCAGGCCCCGGAACGGCACCGGTGTGGCCGGTCGGTCCGAAAGATCCACCGGTCCCTGAGTGCGGAGGAAGATGACCACTGCAAAGCACGACCTGCGCCGGACGGACCCGGACCCCGCTGAGCTTGGCTTCGACCCGGATGCGCTTCGCCAGAAGTACCGCGAGGAGCGGGCGAAACGGCTCCGCCGCGACGGCAACGACCAGTACCTGGAGGTCACCGGAGAGTTTTCTCGCTTCGTCGACGATCCCTACGTCGAGGCCGGGTACGCGCGAGCGCCGCTGACGGACGAAGTCGATGTGGTCTTGATCGGAGGCGGCCTCGGCGGGCTGGTGGCTGGGGCACGGCTGCGGCAGGCCGGGGTCGAGGACATCCGCGTCATCGAGAAAGGAGGTGACTTCGGCGGTACCTGGTATTGGAACCGTTACCCAGGCGTGGCGTGTGACATCGAGTCCTACGTCTACATGCCGCTTCTCGAAGAGCTCGAGTACGTCCCCAAGGAGAAGTACAGTCGCGGGCCGGAAATCCTTGCCCACTGCAAGGCCATCGCCGAGAAGTACGATCTCTACCGCAACGCCTGCTTCCAGACCGAAGTGACTGAGATGCGCTGGGACGAGGGCATCTCGCGTTGGATGATCTCGACGAATCGCGGCGACGCGATGAGGGCTCGGTTCGTGTGCCTGGCCAATGGATTCCTCCAGAAGCCCAAGCTGCCCGGGATTCCCGGGGTCGAGACCTTCCAGGGCCGCACCTTCCACACCAGCCGCTGGGACTACACGTACACGGGCGGCGACTCGGACGGCAACCTGACGGGTCTCCGGGGAGAACGCGTGGGAATCATCGGCACCGGTGCCACGGCGGTGCAGTGCGTTCCTCACCTGGCAGAAGGCGCCGGGCACCTCTACGTCTTCCAGCGCACCCCTTCGTCCATCGACGTGAGAGCCAACCGTCCGACGAATCCCGAGTGGGCCGGCAGCCTCGAGCCGGGCTGGCACCAGAAGAGAATGGACAACTTCCAGATCCTCACCACGGGGGGCTATCAGGAGGAAGACCTGGTGAGCGACGGATGGACCGACATCATCCGCAAGCTGCTCTTCGTCATGGAGTCGAAAGAGAACGCAGATCTCTCTCCGGAGGGCCTGGAGCAGAGCCTCGAGCTGGCGGACTTCATGAAGATGGA
This sequence comes from Myxococcota bacterium, assembly GCA_039714895.1. Classification (GTDB taxonomy): domain Bacteria; phylum Myxococcota_A; class UBA9160; order UBA9160; family DASRUS01; genus JBDLIK01. The sequence continues at coordinate 2,176 of JBDLIK010000039.1, forward strand.
GCAGATCCGGGCGCGGGTGGACGCCATCGTCGAGGACCCTTCGACCGCGGAAGCTCTCAAGCCCTACTACCGCCAGTTCTGCAAGCGCCCGTGCTTCCACGACGAGTACCTCCAGACCTTCAATCGCGAAAACGTCACCCTGGTAGATACGCGGGGCGCAGGGGCGGAGCGGGTGACGGAGAAGGGGGTCGTAGCCGGTGGCGAGGAATACGAGCTGGATTGCCTGATCTACGCAACAGGCTTCGAGGTCGGCACGGACTACGCCCGACGAGCCGGCTACGAGCTCGTCGGGCGGAATGGCTTGACCCTCACCCAGAAATGGGGAGACGGCGTCAGGACACTCCACGGGTTGCACATTCACGGCTTTCCCAACTGCTTCATGATGAGCATTGCCCAGTCTGGATTGACGGTGAACTTCCCATACATGATCAATGAGCAGGCCAAGCACCTTGCCTACATCGTCGAGCGGGCCCTCGACAAGGGCATCCGGTCGCTAGAGGTCACTGAAGAGGCCGAGGCGGAGTGGGTCGACACCATCCTCCAGCTCGCGGAAGGCAGAGCTGAATTCGCCGAGCAGTGCACGCCGGGTTACTACAACAACGAAGGGAAGCCTGGAAAGCAGACTCGCCAGAACTTCTTCTACTTTGGCGGCCCGACGGAGTTCGTCGAGATCCTCGAAGCCTGGAGAGCCGACGACAGCATGACGGGGCTGGAGCTCCTCTGGGAGGCCAACCCGAGACCCGGGTCGGTTTGACAACCCCAGACCAAGGAAGGACCCGCGATGGCCCAGAGCCACTTCGATCCCGGCCGCTACAAATGGCGGGAGGTCACGGGCGGCCCAGAGCTCTCCTACAGGGTTCGGCACGACTACACCATTCTCGGATACGACCTGCCTGCCGGAACCCTCGACATGGTGGTGCGATGGGCGGGGGACGGCGGTCATTGTCCGATCCATCGACACACGGCCACCACCACCATCCTCGTGCTCGAGGGCGAGCAGCATCTGTGGGACCTCCACCCGGACGGCACTCGCGGTGAGCACAAGGTGCGGCGCGCCGGCGACTACGCGCTGACGCTGGGCGATGCGCACCCCCATCTCGAGCGAGGCGGAGCGGAGGGCGGGATTGCCTTCTTCGGGAATCACTCCAGCAACGGGCTGCTCTACGAGCTTCTCGACGAGGACTTGAAGGTCATCGCGGATGTCACGATGGAGGTGCTGATCGCAGACTGGAAGGAGAACAGCGCGCCATGAAGATCGACGTCAACTACCTGGACTCGAAGAGCTGGGTGGAGCAGGACATGCGCGAGCGCTTCTGCTGGATGCGCGAGAACGATCCGGTGTACTGGTCCGAGAATGACGAAGTCTGGCTAATCACGAAGTACGCGGACGTCGTCTACTGCTCGAAGCATCAGGAGCTCTTTACATCAGCCGAGGGGGTCCTGGCTGGCAACCCCATCAAGCTCGGTCTGATCGACGAGGGCGAGCCCAGGCACGGCCGGCTGCGCGGGCTCATCAACCGGGGCTTCACGCCCCGCATGGTCGCCAGGCTCGAGGAGCACTTTCGCGGGATTGTGAAGGAAGCCATCGACGCGGTGGCAAGCAAGGGCGAGTGTGACTTCGTCGAGGCGATCTCCGTGCCGCTTCCCCTCCGCCTCATCGCCCTCATGATGGGGGTCCAGCCGAAGGACTACGACACCTTCCACCGCTGGTCCGATCACATGATCGGTGCCGAAGGCCGCCTGGACGATCCCGAGGTCGTCGCCCGGGCGGGGCAGGCCTACGCGGAGTACGCCACCTACATCTCCGGCGTCATCGAGGACAGGCGTCAGAATCCGCGAGACGACCTCGTGAGCATCCTCACCGGGGCCAAGGACGGCGGCCTCCTGATGGAGTTCGAGCAGACCGCCGACGATCTTCCCGATGTCGCCCGGGCCGGCGAGACCGGCGATGAGATCACGGCCCTCCACAACGACGAGCTCATCAAGCTCATGGTGGTGCTCCTGGTCGCGGGAAACGAGACCACCCGCAACGGCATCTCTGGTGGAATGCAGCTCCTGATCGAGAACCCCGACCAGAAGCAGAAGCTCATCGACGACCCCCGGCTCATCAAGAGCGCGGTCGAGGAGATGCTGCGCGTGACGACGCCCATCGTCTCCTTCAGCCGCACGGTCACCCAGGACACCGAGCTGCGGGGCAAGCGGCTGGAGCGGGGCCAGAAGCTTCTCCTCGCCTATCCGTCTGCGAACCGGGACCCGGAAGAGTTCGAGGACCCCGACGTCTTCCGCATCGATCGCAACCCGAACCACGTGGCCTTCGGCCTGGGCAGCCACTTCTGCCTCGGAGCCAACCTGGCGCGCATGGAGATGCGCGTGGCGCTGGAGCAGGTCCTCCGCCGCATGCCCGACATGGAGTACGCAGCGGGCGGCCCGGTGCTGGTGCCCTCCAGCCTGGTGCGAACCTGCGCGGAGATGAAGGTGCGCTTCACCGCCGAAGCTGCATGAGTCGATCGAGAGCACACATCGCCGGTGTCGGAGAGTCGCGGTACACCCGATGGGGCAAGATCGGTGATGTGACGGAGCACGCACTGGCCTGCCAGGCGATCCAGCGTGCCGTCGCGGACGCGGGCCTGTCGATGAACGACGTCGACGGCCTGGCTTCCTTCGCCGAAGATCGCAACGAGGCCGTCTTCCTCGCGGCAGAGCTGGGGCTGCCGGCCCTGCGCTTTGGCAACATGGTCTGGATGCCGGGGGGAGGTGGCGGCTGCGCGGCCATCTCCAATGCCGCGATGGCGGTGGAGACCGGCCAGGCCGAGGTGGTCGTGGTCTATCGCTCGCTGTGCCAGGGGCAGTTCTTTCGATTCGGCACTGGGGGCATGAATGCGGAGGCTCCCGCAGACCCGGAGCCCCCGAGGCTGCAGCAGGCCAGCTCGTTGATGCTGGCCTCCCTGGGCTTCACCATGCCCTACGGCCTCTTGATGGCCGCCGCCGCGTACGCCCTGCCGACACGACGCCACATGCATCTGTATGGAACCACCAGCGAGCAGCTGGGCAGGATCGCGGTGACGTTTCGGGAGCACGCGAGCCGCAATCCACGCGCCGTCATGGGCGGGCGCCCGATGACGCTGGAGGACCACCAGGCTTCGCCCATGATCGCGGATCCCCACCGCCTCTTCGATTGCTGCCTCGAGAGCGATGGAGCCTGCGCGGTCGTCGTCACCACGGAAGAGCGCGCACGCGATCTCGCGAAGGGACCCGTCGAGATCCTCGCGAGTGAGCAGGGGGCGCCCAAGGGCTACGCATTCGGGCCGTTCTCCAACGCCAACATCGCCGACGAGCTCTACGCAACCGGCGGCTGCGAGGAGATGGCCCATCGTCTCTGGGGCAAGGCGGGCCTCGGCCCCAGCGACGTGGATGTCGCCCAGCTCTACGATCACTTCACGGGCTGCGTCCTCATGCAGCTCGAGGATTACGGCTTCTGCAAACGAGGCGAGGGAGGCCCCTTCATCGAAGGCGGCGCCCTTTCCTGGCGAGGCGGGAGCCTCCCCACCAACACCCACGGTGGGAGCCTCTCCGAAGCCTACATCCACGGACTCAACCACGTGGTCGAGGGCGTACGTTCGTTGCGCGGCGAGTCCACCAGCCCGGTCGAAGGCGCCGAGGTCTGCCTGGTGACGAGCGCGGCCTGCGTCCCCTCGAGCGCAATCCTGCTGGGGCGAAAATGAGCGATCGATTCTTTCCCGACACCATGCCCCCGCCCCTGGCGGACGCCATCACACTACCCTGGTGGCAAGCTGCCGCCGAGCACCGACTCGTCGTTCAACGCTGCACGTCCTGCGATCATACGCGGCTTCCCCCAGCGCCGGTCTGTCCCGAGTGCCGCTCCACCGACTCCGATTGGAAGGAGGTCTCGGGCCGAGGCGAGGTCTATACCTACACGCTCGTGCACCGCCCCATCGCCGCGGGCCAGAAGCTACCCTACGTCATCGCGGTCATCGCACTGGAGGACGCGGGCGGAGTGCGGATCATCTCGAACGTGGTCGACGTCGTTCCGGACGCGCTCGAGATCGGATTTCCCGTCGAGCTCGTCTGGGAGGACATGAGTGCAGACCTGGCGATCCCACGTTTTCGGCCCATGAGGAGGTAGAGAGATGCAGACGCAGCCGACCCTCGAGGAGATCCGTCGATGAAACGCGCAGGCTGGTTCATAGATGCGGACACCCACATCACCGAGCCGGGGGACGTCTGGACCTCCCGCCTGCCGCGGAAGTTCCAGGACGCGGCGCCTCGCATGATCCGCACGGACGACGGCGTCGACCTCTGGCAGTTCGGGCGAACGGAGCGCAAGATTCCGGTGGGTGCCACCGCGGTGGCGGGCTGGCCGGAGCCCTTCCCCTCCATTCCCAGAAACCTGGATGAGTGCCCGCCCGCCGCCTATGACGCCAAGGCGCGCCTGGCCTACATGGACGAGATTGGCGCCTGGGCCATGGCCCTCTACCCCAACATCGGAGGCTTCGGCAGCGAGAGCTTCCTCGGACTGGACGACCCCGAGCTGATGCTCGCATGCGTACGGGCCTACAACGACTGGCTCATCGAATGGATCTCGCCCGATCCGCGCCGGTTCATCCCGGTGATGGCGACCCCCTTCTGGGACGTCGACGCCGCGGTGGGCGAGATCCATCGATGCCGCGAGATCGGGCATCGGGCCGTCCTCTTCACAGCCGCCCCTCAGGACTTTGGAATGCCGCTCCTCGGCGACCCCCACTGGAATCCCATCTGGAACGCCGCCCAGGAGGTCGACCTCCCCATCAGCTTGCACATCGGCAGCGGAGACTTCCAGGACCAGCTCATGAATCCAGCGCGCTTCGCCGCCCACGGCATCGGCCCCACCACGGTCTGGGGGTCGATGTCCGTCCTGCTCGCCAACGCAATCCAGCTGATGGACGTCATGATGTCGGGAATCCTGCCGCGAAATCCGCGGCTGCGAGTCGTCTCCGTGGAGAGCGGGATCGGGTGGCTGCCCTTCGTGAAGGAAGCCCTCGACCACGGCTTCGACTACGCGAACGTCCGGACCGAGAAGCCCGAGTTCACGAAGCGCCCCAGCGAGTACCTGCGCGACCAGGTCTGGGCCTGCACCTTCTTCGAGGAGTTTCCAGCGAAGAACTGCCTGGACGAGATTGGAACCAATCGCGTGCTCTTCGAGACCGACTATCCCCACCCCATCTGCCTCTACGGAGACGACGTCCGCCGGAAGATCGACGCGGCTTTCGGCCATCTGTCCCAGGAGGTTCGCGACCAGGTCCTCTTCGAGAACGCCGCCGAGCTCTACGGCGTGGGCGCTCCCGACCGTCCCTGGGAGGGAGGTTCAGCCGGCTCCTAGGAGTTCTGGGGCTCAGGCGGGCTTGCGGGCCCGATACTCGCAGAGGCCCGGAATCACTTTCTGGAAGCGCACTTCGCGCAAGCCCGCCTCTTCGAGGGCGGCCACGATCGCTTCCGGCCGGGCGGCCTTGTCGATCGTGTCCCAGTAGTAGTCCATCAGGAGCTTGGCCTCCTGGCTGCGGGTGGCCAGGAGTGTCATCCGCGGGACCAGACGCGCCCACACCAGGCGCGTGAACCGCTGGCCCAGACCCGAGCGCGGCACGTGGCCCTCGAGGATCCAGAGTCTGCCGCCTGGCTTCAGCACCCGGCGGTACTCGCGGAAGGCCGCCACCAGATCCGATACGTGCCGGAGCGCGATTCCCATGGTGACGAAGTCGAAGGCGTCTCTTCGGAGCGGCAGGGCCTGGCCGACCCCCCGCAGACGGGGACCGTGGAAGACCTTGCCAGCTTCGGCGAGCATGCCGGAGCTCGGATCGACGCCCACGACCAGCCCCTCGGGCCCCACGATGCGCGCGGCACCCCGGGCCACGGCCGCCGTGCCCGTGGCCACGTCGAGCACCTTCATGCCGCTGCGCATGCCCGCCCGGCGCAGCGAAGCCCAACGGTAGAGGAGCCCCCCGTTGCCGAAGAGCTTCTCGATGGTGTTGTAGTGCTTCGCGGTGCGGTCGAAGAGGTCGACCACGTAGCGATTCCGTGCCTCATCCTCACCGTAGTACTCGGGAAGCGGCGAATGCGGCGGCAGCGCCGTCCGTTCTGCCTTCATCGGGCCGGAGGCCGGTTGACTCATGGTTCAGGAAACCTCACGAAGGCCGTCACCGGCCGATTAGAGCCCCAGGTCCGCGTCCTGCTCCAGGCCGAGGGCGATGCGGGCCGTTCGCAGCCCGGAGCGCACGACCCCCACCACGCCGCCGCCGGGGCGCGTCCAGTGGCCCGCCAGGAGCAGGCCGTGGAGAGGAGTGGCATTGTCCAGACGACCCGGCCCGACCTGGGACGGGGTCACGTCGAAGCCGTAGAGGGCGCCGCCAGGGTTGCGGGTGTAGCGCTCGAAGGTGCGGGGGGTGGCGCTCTCCGCAAAGCGCAGCTCGCGGCCGAGACCGGGCAGACGACGTTCGGCGCGATGCAGCAGCGCTCGCTCTAGCCCTGGCTTGGCATCGCTCCAGCGCGGGGCCGCCGCTGCCGAGATCAGCGTGGTGAGCACCAGCAGATGCTCACCTTGGGGCGCAAGCCCCGGGTCCACCAGGCTCGGCGCCGTGATGGACAGCCAGTTGGGCTCGCCAGCGAGCCCGCTCTCATGGGCGGCATCGTGATCCGGGCCTTCGTAGAGGAAGGTCTCGTGGGCCAGCTCAGCGCGGGAGAGGTCCAACGAGGTGGCCGCATAGACGACGAAGGCGGAGACCGATGCGCTCGCCACCGCCAGCCGCGCTCGATAGCGTCGCGGGAAGTGCTCGGCACCGACCAGCTCGTCGACGGTCTGCCGGGCGTCGGCGTTCGAGATCACCAACGGTGCGCGCACGCGCTGCCCGTGTTCGAGCACGACGCCCGCCACGCGCCCGCTCTCCACCAGGATGCGTCGCACCTGCGAGCAGAAGAGCAGTTCGCCCCCGCGACGTTCGAGGCCCTCCACCAGGGCCTCGGCAAGGGACTGGAAGGTGCCGCGGCAGTAGTAGCTGCCGTCGGCCACGTAGCTCATCAGCATGCTGGCGAAATACAGGAAGGACAAGCGAGAGGGAGGAAGCCCCAGGTAGGGCCAGAGGGCCGCCAGAGCCGCCCGCGCCGCCGGCTCACTCACGCGGTCCTCCAGCACCTCGGCCAACGTCGCTCGCCGGTAGCGGAGCAGAAGGGGGAAACGCTCGGGCCGTGCAAAGGGTGTGGTGCCCTCCTCTGCCGCGCTGGCCTCCCTGCGGATGGTCAGGCAGTCCTCGAGGAAGGCGCGGATCCCCTTCTCTTCCTTCGGAAACTGCTCCACGTAGGCCTCGGCGAAGCGCCCCAGCCCCGGCGGCGCCTCCAGCGTGAGCCCGGGCCACTCCACGCGATAGCAGGGGTCCACCGGTACGAAGTCGCAACGGTCGCGCACACCCAGCCCGTCGAGGACGCGGTGCAACACGTCCCCTTCCCGGAAGGTCCCCGGCTCGCAGCCGCCCACCACGTGCACCGCCGAGTCGAAGCGATAGCGCCGTCGGCGGAACGCGTGGGCATAGCCGCCCGGACGATCATGTCGCTCCACCACCAGCACACTCCTGCCCGCGCGAGCAAGCAGGGCGGCGGCGGTGAGCCCGCCCAGACCGCTGCCCACGACGATCACGTCGTAGGCATCCCGGGGAGCCTCTTCGTGGAACCGCATCCGCTCCTCTCACCGCACCGCCAACCGCCGCGGGTCGTTCCCAGCCAGGCCGTAGCGCACCATGAAGTCGAGGAGTCCCACGCTATAGCGACCGGTGGTGGACTCGCCGGTGAACACGCGCGGCACATGCTTGCGAAAGTGGAAGTCGAGGAGCTTGCCCGGAAATCGTGTCCGCATGAGCTCCCCAACCTTGAGCAGGGTGAAGAGCCTACCGTCATAGAAGTAGTCCACCACCCGGTGCCAGTTGTCCAGATGGTGGAGCACCCGCGCCTCGTAGCTGCGGAGCGCGCGCTCGCTCCCGTCCAGGAGCGCCTTCGACAGCGCGAACGAGCCATCCAGCGCGATCAGCACTCCGCTCGAGAACACGGGGTCGACGAAGCCGAAGGCGTCCCCCAGCAGCGCCCAGCCCGGGCCCACCCCACGGGTGTGGCGCATCTGGTAGTTGGTGTACTTCACCACCGGAGAGAGACGCTTGGCCGTGCAGCCCCACTCTCGAAGCCGGCGGTCGTGGCGCAGGCAGGCGTCGAATTGCTCCTCGGCCGTGCCGCCGAAGGCGCGCAACACCTTTGGGTCGACCACGAGTCCCACCGACACGCGCCCGGGGAGCGGAATCCGCCAGCACCAGCCGTGCTCCAGAAGATCGGTGTGGACGTCGCCCTCGACGAGGAGCGGAACTCCCTCGAGGTGGGCGTGGAGTGCGATGTCACGTCGGCTCCCCTCCACCACCGGCACACCCAGCAGACGAGACAGCGTGCGTCCTCGGCCCGCCGCATCCACCACGAAGTCCGGCGGCCTCGAAAAGCCCCCGGCCTCGAGGCTCGTCGAATCGAGCCGCACGCGATCCGACCCCGGCGCACGCTCCAGGCGCGCGTGACGCTCGATGATGCGCGCGCCCGCGCGCGCTGCGGCCTCGCGGACCGAGCGGTCGAGGCGATCCCGCGGCACGTTGTAGGAGTAGGTCGTGCGCGCGGCGCGCACTTCGTCGAACCGGAACGACAGGGTGTCGTCCACATCGAAGCCAAACGTCGCTCCCGGCTTGTAGATCGAGTACGAGGCCACCTCTTCCTCGATCCCGAGTTCGCGCAGGAAGGGGACCACTGCGGGTACCAGCGACTCTCCGACGACCAGAGGAGGCCGCTTGCCTCCGTCGAAGAGCGTGACCTCGACCCCCCCGCGAGCGAGCAGGGTTCCGAGCGCTGCGCCCGCGGGGCCTGCTCCCAGAATCGCCACGCGCTCCATCCTGCCGGGGTTCATGCGCGGGAGTCTATGCCACGGCCATGGGGGCATCAATCTGGCCTTGCCGCCTCCCGGGAGATGTGAAACAGTCGCACGCGATGGGTGAGTGGACACGAGATCGTCTCACCGAGCTCATCCATCAGACCCTGCGTGACGACCTCCTCTCCGTCGGAGCCGACTTCACACCGGCCTCCAGCCTCATCGAGGCCGGCCTCGACTCCCTGAGCGTCACCCAGCTCATGCTCTCGATCGAGGAGGCAACGGGAGTGTGGGTCGATGAGAGCCTGCTCACACCCGAGAACCTCGTCAGCTCCGAGACCCTCGCGGCATGCGTCCATGAGCAGCTCCGCCCGGGCTAGCGCGCTACCGCTCACCGGCGCCGACGGCTTCCTGTATGCCTTCGATGCCGATACCCGACGGCGCAACGGCGCCAGCCACCTGTCCCAGCTCGTGCTCCGCCTCGGCCCGGGCTTCGACGCCGAGGCGCTGGGTCGGGTGCTGCAGGAAGCGGCGCGGGCGAACCCGATTCTGCGCGCCCCCATCCGCCGCAGCTTCGGGCTCGGTCCTCCCGCCTACCGTCTGGACGCTGCCCGCGGCGAGGCCTGGCCAGCCCTCGAGGTGCACTCGCCCGAGCGAGGGTCCCAGACCGGAGGGCTGCCCCCGGTGCCGAAGCTCTTCTTCCGGCGTCTGAACGAGGTGCGACGAGCCGGGCGGGGCGAGCTGCTCCGCGTGGACGTCGTGCCCCGGGCGGGAGACCTGCCGGGCACCGATCTGGCCTTCACCTGGCTGCACATGCTGCTGGACGGTGCGGGGAGCGAGGCGTTCATGACCTTTCTCGAGGGGCGCCGTGCCGGGACTGCGCCGGCCGTGCCACCGGCGGACCACCCGGAGGCACCCGCGGAGGTGACGCTCCCGACGAGCGCCCGCGAACGCGGCGCCATGGCCCGGACCTGGCAGCGCCGCATGCAGGAGCTCGGCATGCTTCCGGTGCGTTCGCTCGCCGGCCCGGCCCGCACCGTTCAGCAGGACCTGGTCTACGACCTGCTCTCCCTCTCCGAAGAGGAAAGCGCGCTCACCCAGGGGCGGGCACGCGCCCTGGCCGGGTTCCTCACACCGATGCTCTTCTACGTCGCCGTGGCCATCCGAGCTCACGACGCGGTGCTGCGGGCGCGGGGGACGGTTCCCGAGAGCTACGTGGTGCCGCTGCCGGTGGACCTCCGGCCGAAGGGGGGTGAAGGCGGAGTGTTCCGCACGCACGTCTCCATGATCTGGCTCCAGGTGCGGGCCGACCGCGTGGGAGATCTCGAGTCGCTGCTATCCGACCTCAAGGAGGTGCGTCGGCGGGCCATCCGCGAGCATCAGGTGGAAAACGGCGTCGCCGCCATGGACTATGCGCGCTTCGTTCCCGCCCGCTTCTACGCAGGAATGGCACGACGCCCTCTGCGGGGTGAGCTCTGCTCGTTCTTCTTCGCCTGGACCGACTCGTTCTGCGCCGGGCTCGACCACTTCTTCG
>JBDLIK010000040.1:0-12590 GCA_039714895.1 Myxococcota bacterium
CTGCTGCGGCTGCGGCCTCCTCGGCCGCTGCCCGCGCCTCCTCCTCGGCGCGACGTGCCTCCTCCTCGGCCTTCTGCACCGCCAGCTCGGCCGCCCGGGACTTGATGGACTGGGCGCCCGCCTCGTCGATGCCGGGCAGGGAGGAGAGCAGATCGCTCTGACACTCGGCGAGATCCTCCAGCGAGGTGATGCCCTGCTGGAGCAGGAGCTCCGCCTCGGGCTCCCCACAGCCTTCGACCACCGACACCGCCTCCCCGAGCCACTGCGCCATCTCGCGCATCTTGGACTCGCTCTTGATGTCGATGCGCCAGCCGGTGAGCTGCACTGCGAGCCGGACGTTCTGGCCCTTGCGCCCGATCGCCAGCGAGAGCTGATCGTCGGGAACGATCACGTCCATGGACTTCTCGCCCTCGTCGATGATCACCTTGGAGACCTGGGCGGGAGAGAGCGCGCTGCACACGTAGCGGGCGGGCTCCAGGCTCCAGGGCACGATGTCGATGCGCTCGCCGCGCAGCTCCTGCACCACGGCCTGGACCCGGCTCCCCTTCATGCCCACGCAGGCTCCGACAGGATCGACGTCGCTGTCTCGGGAGCGCACGGCGATCTTCGAACGCCCCCCGGGCTCGCGTGCTGCCGAATCGATGGTGACGATGCCCTCGTACATCTCGGGCACCTCCTGCTCGAAAAGCTTGGTCAGGAATTCGATGCAGGCACGGGAGAGGATGATCTGCGGGCCCTTGGTCGCTTTGTTCACGTCGGCCACGTAGGCGCGGATGCGGTCGCCGGGCCGATAGCTCTCCCGAGGCACCTGCTCCTTGGGCGGCAGGGCCGCCTCGGCACGCCCGAGGTCGACGATGATGTTGCCCTTCTCGAAGCGGCGCACGATGCCGTTGACGATCTCACCCTTGCGGTCCTGATACTCGTCATAGACGATGTCCCGCTCGGCGTCGCGCACCCGCTGGATGATCACCTGCTTCGCGGTCTGGGCGAGGATGCGCCCGAAGCCGGCGGTCTCGATCCTCACGCCGATCTCGTCGCCCAGCTCGGTCCCCGGGTCGAGCTCTCGCGCACGGGCGAAGTCGATCTGGCTCTCCGGATCGCTGACCTCCTCCACGACTTCACGAAACTCGAAGAGCTCGATCTCCCCGACCTCTTCGTTGAAGCGGGCATCGATCTCGCGTTCCTGACCGAGCTTGCGCCGCGCCGCCTGGCGCATCGCCTCCTCGATGGCACCGATGATGACAGCCTTGTCGATGCCCTTGTCCTTGGCGATCTGCTCGATCTCTCGTTTGAGACCCGCAAACATAGAGTTCATTCTCCTTCCCGGGCGGCGGGCGATCCCGCGCTCAGCGCGCCGTGCCCCGGGCGAAGTCCTCCGGCCTGAAGCTGTAGACGGTCCTCGCCTTCGCCACCTCGGCGAAGGGGATCGTGACTTCGCTTCCATCCACCTGCAGCCGCAGCCGTTCGGCCTCGAGTGCCAGCAGCCGGCCGTGGAAACGGCGGCGCCCTTCCAGGGGCGTGCGGGTCTCCACCACCACGTCGTTGCCGCGGGCCGCCCGGAAGTCCTTCTCGCGGCCGAGCACCCGGGAGAGACCCGGGGAGGAAACCTCGAGCCGGTAGCTCACCGGGACCGTGTCGCCGGCGTCGAGGTGGGTCCCGATCTCCCGGGAGACCGCAGCGCAGCCCTCCACCGGAACCCGTCCGTCACCCTCGGGTGTGTCCACCACCACCCGCAGCGTCCAGGGCGCTCGTCCCTTGTGAAGAGTTGCGTCCACCAGCTCCAATCCGTGTGCCTCGACCACGGGCTCGATCAGTTCAAGCAGATCCGTCGGGATGTCGCGATACAACGCGAGCCCTCGGAGCCGAATCCATCGCCAGAAAAAGAGAAAGCGGACGCCGTGTCCGCTTCTGGCCCGCCCGGGGGCGGCGACCAAACCGCGCAATCTCTTGTAACCTATCCAAATTCCAAGGGGTTCGCAATGTTCACCCCCTCCCGACGGGCCGTGGGGATCGAGCCCCAATCAACCCAGATGCCACGCGGCACAGGCCTAGCTAGGGAAGCTCGAGGGCGCCGACGAGCTCGGTGAGGCTCGCCAGCTCGTGGCGAACCGCGTAGGCCTCGAGGCCCTGCACGATCTCCCCCGCCACCATGGGGTTCAGGTAGTTGGCGGTCCCCACCTGCACCGCCGTGGCCCCGCAGAGCAGGAACTTCACGGCGTCCTCGGTGCTGGTGATGCCTCCGATCCCGCAGATGGGGAGCCCCACGGCCCGGGAGGCCTGCCACACCATGCGCAGCGCCACCGGACGGATGGCAGGGCCCGACAGCCCGCCCAGGACGTTCCGCAGCACCGGCCGGCGCGTCTCCACGTCCACGTCGAGGGCCTGGATCGTGTTGACCAGGGCGAGGGCGTCGGCGCCCTCCCCCTCGCAGACCCGGGCCATCTCCGCGATGTGGGTCACGTTGGGGGAGAGCTTCAGCATGAGTGGCAAAGAGGTGGCACGGCGGACCGCCCGCACCAGTCCGGCCAGCAGCTCCGGACTCTGACCGAACTCGATCCCCCCGCTCCTCACGTGGGGACACGAGGCGTTGACCTCGATCCCCACCACCCGGGGCGCCCCGGTGAGGCGCTTGCAGGCCTCCGCGTAGCGCTCCACCTCGGTCTCGAAGACGCTGGCCACCACCGCCACCCCCTCGGGCAGCGCAGGCAGCTTCTCGGCGACGAAGGCATCGACCCCCACGTTCTCGAGCCCGATGGCGTTCAGCATCCCCGCCGGTGTCTCGGCGATGCGCGGCGGGGGGTTCCCCTGGCGCGGCTCCAGGGTGAGGCTCTTCGCCACGAACCCGCCGAGGCTGCGCAGGTCGAGAAAGGGCGAGAACTCGGTCCCGTAGCCGAACGTCCCCGAGGCCGTCAGCACGGGATTGCGCAGCTTCATCCCGCCGAGGTCGACCCGCAGCTCCGGCCCGTTCACGGCAGCCCCGTCCAGTCGACCCGATCCGCCTCGAAGACGGGCCCCTCGCGACACACCAGGCCGTAGCCCCCCTCGCGTTGGGGCACGGCGCAGCCGAGGCAGACCCCGAAGCCGCAGGCCATGTGATTCTCGAGGGAGACGAAGCAGCGCACGCCTCGGGAGTCCGCGACCTCTGCGGCGCGTTGCATCATCGGTGTGGGCCCGCAGGCGTATACCGATCCCGAGCCAGCACTCGCCTCGAGCCGCCGCTCGAGAAGCGCGGTCACCACGCCGCGATGCCCGCGGCTGCCATCTTCGGTGGCGACCTCGAGCTCGACGCCGAGTGCCGCGAAGTCGTCGACGCCCATCAGGTCGGCGGCGCTGCGCGCGCCGAGGAGCACGGCCAACGGGGAGCGACCGGCGCAGCGCGCGGCCAGCTCGTAGAGCGAGGCGATCCCGGTGCCACCGCCCACCAGTGCGCTCGGGGCGCCCGGCGCTGGGAGGGGAAAGCCGCGGCCCAGCGGCCCCACCACCCGGACCCGATCGCCGGGCCGGACCTCGCGCAGCAGCGCGGTGCCGCGGCCGCTGACCTTGTAGAGGATCTCGAGCTCCTCCCCGCCGCTGGCGCCGGCAGAGACGCGATAGATGGCCATGGGGCGCGGCAGCAGCGGATCGCTGCGCTCGGCGGCCACCACGGCCCCCGGGGAGAGCATGACGAACTGCCCGGGTGCGAAGCCCGAGAAGCCGCTCTCGACGGCGAGCACCAGGCGGTGGTTCGGGCCGCCCTCGGCCCGGTGGTCCAGCGCCTGCGCCTGGATCCGCAGGGGAGGCAGCGCCTCGCCCCCGGCACGCCGAATCGGCCGGGGGCCGGGCGCATCCTCAGTCACGCTCCACCTCGATCCCGAGGGCCTTGATCTTGCGGGAGAGCGACTCACGGGCCAGTCCCACGGCCTCCGCAGTGCGTGAGATGTGCCAGCCGTGTTCGCGCAGCTTCCCGGTCAGGTACTCCCGCTCGAAGGCCCGCCGCGCGCTGTCGAGGCCACCCGAATCCACCGGGAGCCGCCCGCCCTCGCGCAGGGCCACCGGCAGATCCTCGGGTTCGATGTCGTCCCCGGTCGTCATCAGCACCAGGCGCTCGATCAGGTTTCGCAGCTCGCGCACGTTGCCGGGCCAGGCGTAGCCCTCCAGGACCGAGAGCGCCGCGGGGGAGATCTCCTTGGGTCTTGCTCCCGCCTCGGCACAGAACTCGCGCAGGAAGGCATGGGTGAGCAGAGGGATGTCCTCGCGACGCTGGCGCAGGGCGGGCACGTGGAAGGGGATGACGTTCAAGCGGTAGTAGAGGTCCTCCCGAAAGCGCCCCTCGGCGATCTCCTTCTCGAGGCCCTTGTTGGTGGCGGCGATGACCCTCACGTCCACCTCGATGGACGCCGTGCCCCCCACGCGCTCGAAGGCATGCTCCTGGAGGATCCGCAGGATCTTGGCCTGGGTCTTGAGGCTCATGTCCGCAATCTCGTCCAGGAAGAGCGTGCCGCCGTTGGCGAGCTCGAACTTCCCGCGCTTGCGGGCGATGGCCCCCGTGAACGCCCCCTTCTCGTGTCCGAAGAGCTCGGACTCGATGAGGTCCTCTGGGATGGCCGCGCAGTTCACGCCGACGAAGGGCTGCTCCGAGCGCTGGCTCTTCAGGTGGACCTGGCGGGCCACCATCTCCTTGCCGGTACCGTTCTCGCCGGTGATGAGCACCCAGCCATTGGTGGGTGCGGCCAGCTCGATCTGCTCCTTGAGCTTCCGCATGGGCTCGGCGTCGCCCAGCATCTCGTCGGCGCCGAGCGCCTCGGCGCGCAGTCTCTCGTTCTCCTGTTCCAGGCGCTGCTGATCGAGGGCGTGGGCGATGGTGAGCAACAGCTTGTCCACCGAGAGCGGCTTCTCGATGAAGTCGAAGGCCCCGAGCTTCGTGGCCCGCACGGCCGTCTCGATGGTGCCGTGGCCCGTCATCATCACGACCGGCAGTCGGGGATGCGATCCGCGCAGCTCCTCCAGCACCTCGATGCCGTCCCGGCCGGGCATGGCGATGTCGAGAAGCACGAGGTCCGGAGCCGCGCCGTCGCCCATCCGCCGCAGGGCGCGGTCGCCGTCGGGAGCCGCCTCGACGTCGAAGCCCTCGTCGGAGAGGATGCCCGCCAGGCTGCGACGGATGCTCTCCTCATCGTCGACGATCAGGACGCGGCTCATGTCTCCCGGCCCCGTACCGGGAGCTCGACGATCAAGCGCGTACCCCGGGGGCGGTTGCCGTGCACCCGCACGTAGCCCCCATGGTCGGCGACGATGCGCGAAACGATGGCGAGGCCGAGGCCGGTGCCGTGATCCTTGGTGGAGAAGTAGGGCTCGAAGATCCGCCGACGATCCTCGTCGGAGATGCCGACCCCGTCGTCCGCCACCTCGAGGCGCACGGCCTGCAGAGCCGAGTCGTGCACCGTGCGCAGCTCCACCCTCCCGGCCTCTCCGTCCTTCGCCTGTCGCTCGCGGACCGCGGCGATGCCGTTGTCCACCAGGTTCGAGAGCACCCGGCGGATCTGATCGGCGTCGATCTCGACCGTGGGCAGCTCCGGGTCGAGATCCGCAGTGAGGGCCACGTCCCCGGTCTCCTGATAGCTCGCCAGGGCCTCGCGCACGAGCCGGTTCAGGTCGTCGGGCTTCGGCTTCGCGGCGGGGAGACGCGCAAAGTTCGAAAACTCGTTCACCAGCAGCTTGAGCCCGTCCACCTGGCTGGTGATGGTGTCCACACACTCCTCCAGGACCCGGGCGTCCTCCGGGGCATCCCCGAGGCGCCGCAGCAGGCGCCGCCGGATGCGCTGAGCCGAGAGCTGGATCGGCGTGAGCGGGTTCTTGATCTCGTGGGCGATGCGACGGGCCACCTCCCGCCATGCCTCCATGCGCTGAGCGCGGACCACCTGGGAGTAGTCGTCGAAGACGACCACGGTGCCCAGCGCCCGGGCATCGTCGTCCTGGAGCAAGGTCACCGTGACCAGCAGAGTCAACAGCTCGTCGCCGAAGCGGATCTGCAGCTGACGTCGCAGGCTCTCGCGCACGCCGGGGCGCAGACTCCGGCCGAAGTCGCGCAGGAGCTCCTGGTGCTCCGGCCGCGTGAGCACGTCTTCCGCCTTGCGGCCGATCAGCCCGACGCCGGGCGTCATTCCGAGCAGGCGCTGGGCCGAAGGATTGATGGTATGGATGCGACCCTCCGCGTCGATGGAGATGACCCCCGCGCCGATGTTCCGGAGCACGATCTCCATGTAGCGGCGTCTCTGCTCGAGCTCGGCGTTGAAGCGTTCGACGCCACTGCGCGCCTCGCGCAGGTCGTGGGTCATCTTGTTGAACGAACGCACCAGGAAACCGATCTCGTCGTCCGAGTGGGCCTCCACCACGACGTCGAGGTTGCCCCGGGCGACCTCGGCGGTGCCCTCGGCGAGGGCGCGAATGGGTCCCAGCACCCCCTTGGCCATGCGGAAGCCCCACCAGATGGCGAACAGCACGATCACCAGGGAGAAGAGCAGGAGCTCCTGCTGATAGACGCTCGAGATGTAGCCGGCCTGGGGCTGCAGGGTGCGATAGCCATCGAGGGCCGCCCGGATGTCCTCGACCTTGCTCGCGATCGGCGCGGGCACGCGGTAGTTGACGACCACGGCGCCCACCACGTCGTCGGACCGGGCGGGATCCGAAGAGCGGATGGGCACGGCCCCGCGGATCATGTCGGCGCCCGCGGCGTCCTCGGCCCGGGACACGGGCGTGCCTTCCAATGCGGAGCGGACCAGGCCGCTCTGTGCGCCCGAGAACCCGGCCGCGGGGTTGTCGGGGTTGACGAGGGTGGCGATGCCACCATCGGTGGCGTGGAAGACCTGGACGACGCCGAGGTTGTACTCGCGCTGCTTCTCCTGCACGAAATCGCGTAGCTCGGGCACGCTGTCGGGCCGCATCAGCCGGCGCTGCTGGATCTGCTGGGCGATCTGCTCGCCGTAGTAGAGGGCGTTGCGGGCGGCCGCGTCGTAGTACGACTCCGCCACCTCACGGCTCTGATCGAGGGCGCGGTCCACCTGCAAGCTGAACCAGGTCTCGATGGAAGCGGTGACGAAGGAGGACGAGACCAGGAACAACACCGCGGTGGGCACCGTCGCCACCAGGGCGAACGCCGCGACGAACTTCAGATTGAGATGGGACCCCAGGATGCCCCGACGTCGCTCGAAGACCAGCTTCACGAAGTTGCGCGCGATCAGATAGACGAGGAGAACGATCAGGATCACGTTGAGGGCGTTCAGGAACAGGAAGGGGACACCGGGGCCGAAGGGCAGCGCCTGGGCGCCCGCCTCGATGCGCTGCTCGAGCACGATCCCCGCCGCGATGGCGGCGATGACCACCGCACTGATCCAGAGCTCCCGTCGACGCCGGCGGCGTTCGGCGAGCGGAAGCTCGGTGCGGCCGTCGCTGCGAGGGGGAGATCGGTCGTCGCGGTTGGGATCCGACATGCACCTTGCTCCGGCCCCTCCGTGGGGGCCCTCGGAGCGCGACGGGATCCCCTGCGCGCCCCACGTAACCTCTTGAAAAATCTAATCAAAGCGAGATCTCATCGCAACCGGAGTCGGGTGGATGTGATCCGAGCGTCACGCGATTCGGGCTCGGCCCGGGGGAGCGACCGGGCGAGACGCCTCGGCCAGCTGCAACCCGGCCCTGTCTCTACCACCCAACTCCCTGGAACAAAACGGGATTCCTCTCGCCCTCCGGGTTCAAGGTGGGTCCCCTGCGGGACGATGAGCAGGCACGGGGCCTTCGGGCGCGGGGGGAAAGGGCTTGGGGCAGAGCGGCAGAGTGGATCGAAGCGGTCCCCGGGAGGCCGAGCCTGGACTCTCCTTCGAAGCCCTGGAGGAGAGCTACTTCCTGAACGGGGAGTGGAGCCGTCTGGTCGCCCTCTACGGGCGCCGGCTCGAAGCCCCGGCCGTGCGGGGCGATGCCCCGACGAAGGCCCGGCTGCTCTTCCGCCTCGCCCAGGTCCTCGAAGAACGGCTGGAGGACGTGGAGGCTGCCCTCGAGCGCTATCTCGAGGCCGCCCAGCTCGACCCGAGCTTCCGCCCGGCCCTCGCCCAGCTACGGCGGCTGCACGCGCGACGGGGCCGATTCGAGCTGGCGCTGCAGGTGGCCGAGCACGAGGACGCGCTGGCGATGCGCCCCTTCGAACGCGCGACCTTCCACACGGAGGTCGCCGCCCTCTGGGCCGAGCACGTCGGGGATCCGGGCCAGGCGCTGGAGCAGTACGACCGTGCGCTGACGTGCGCCCCGGGACACGAGCTCGCCCTGCGTGGGCGGGCGCAAGCACTGGTGCGGCTGGAGCGCGCGGACGAGGCGGCGACGGTCTACGGCGAGCTCCTGGAGCGAGCTCGGGGATCCGAGCGGGCGACCTTCGGCGTGGCGCTGGCGGCGCTCCAGGAGGGCCCGCTCCAACGCGAGAACGAGGCCTTCGAAAGCTATCGCCGGGCCCTCACCCATGACCCCTCCTCCCTGGAAGCCCTCGAGGGTCTGGCCTCCCTGGCGGGCCGGTGCGGGCGCTGGCCGCTGCTGGCTGAGCTCCAGGAGCGACGTTTCGAGCGAGCCGAGAGCCCGGCCGATCGCTTCGACATCGCCCTCACGGCTGCCGACCTCGAGGTCCGGCGCCTCGAGCGCCCGGCGGTCGCGGCGGGCTGGTTCCGCCGAGCCATGGAGATCGACGCCTCCCGGGTGGAGCCGCTCCTCGGCCTTGCCGAGCTCGAGGCACTCTCCGGACGGTCCGAAGCGCAGGCGCGTCTGCTCGAGGCCGCCCTGGCGCTCGACGCAGGGTCCGTGCCCGCGCGGGGCCCGCTGCAGCTGGCGCAGCTCGCCGAGGCCGGGGGGGGCCGCGAACGGGCCGTCGCCCTGGCGCGCACCGCCCAGGAGCGGGCCCCGGACGACCCGCAGGTTCTCGACGCGCTGGCCGGCCACCTCGAGCGAGCCGATCTCGGCGAGGAGCTGGCGCTGGTCCTCGAGCGCCAGGCCGCACTGGAGAGCGCGGATCCGCCGAGCGCCGCCCGCCGGCTCCGGGATCTCGGTCGACTGCACGAGGAGCGCCTCGCGGATCCCGAGGCCGCGCTGGCCGCGTACCGCCGAGCGCTGGCCCTCGACCCGGAGCTCGTGGAGGCGGGTGGGTCCATCGAGGCGCTGCTCCACAAGACCGGCGCCTTCGACGCGCTGCGCGCGCACCTGGAGCACGCCAGCGAGGGCGGCCCGGTGCGCGACCGGCCACGGGCGCTGTGCGCTCTGGGAGACCTGCTCGCCGATGTCCTCGACGATCCCGAGGCGGCGGGCCCGTGCTTCGAACGGGCGCTCGCCCTGGAAGCCGGCCATGAGGCGGCGTTGCGTGGCCTCGAGCGGCTCGCCCTCGCCAAAGGCGACGAGGCGGCCATCGTCCGGGTCTACGAACGCGAGGCCAACCTCACCAGCGACCCGGCGCGGCTGGCCTGGCTGGTCTGCGAGCTGGTGCGCATCCTCGAGGCTGCGGACCGGGCTGAGGAGGCCCTCATGTGGGCCGAGCGCCTGCTGGGGGCGAGCCCCGACAGCGCAGACGCCCTCGCCATCTGCGCTCGTCTGCACCAGCGACTCGGCAACCCCGACGAGGCCGCCTCGAGCCTCGAGCGCCTGGACCCCCTGCTCGACACGGTCGAGCGTGCGGCGAACCGCCAGCGGCTCGCCGAACTCCACCGGGAGCGCGGCGACGATGCGGCGGCCGTGCGTTTCGGACTGGCGGCGCTCGAAAGCGAGCCGGGACACGTGGCCACGCTCCGCGCTCTGGTCGGCCCCCTCGAGCGCAGCGCCCGACTCCAGGAGCTCGCGGAGGTCTACCAACAGCTGGCCGACGTCGACTCCGGCGCTCGGATTGGCTGGCTCGGCGCCCTCGCCGGGCTGCTCGACGAACGACTCGACGAGCCGGATGCAGCCATCGAGATCCTCCGGCGGCTGCGGGCCGAAGCCGGCGCGCCCGAGGATGCCGACGATCGTCTCGAAACGCTCCTCGAGCGTCGGGGACGCCTCGAGGAGCTCGTCGACCATCTCGAGGTGCGACGGGCCCGCACGCGCGATGCGAGCGACGCCCTGCGGATCGAGCTGCGCCGGGCGGGACTCCTGCTCACGCGGCTGGGTCGAGCCGGGGAAGCGGCCGCGGCGTATCGCCGGGTGCTGGACGAAGATCCGAGCTGCGGCGCCGCCGATGCAGGTCTCGAGCAATCCCTTCGAGCCGACCGCGACTCCCGCGGCCTGGTCGATCTCCTGCGGGCGCGGGCCGGACGAGCCCAGGATCCCGCCGCCCGGGGGCGCCTGCTGCTCGAGGCCGCCCGCTTGCTCGAGGAAGCGCTCGAACGACCCGACGCAGCACGCCGGGCCTACGCCGAGCTCGCCGATGGCGCGGCCGATGGCGCCGTCCGCAGCGAGGCCGCCGAAGCCCTCGAGGCCGTGCTCGAGCGGGGGGGGGACTGGGAGGCGCTGCGGGCGCGCGTCGAGTCGCGCCTGGCGGGTGCCGACGAGACCCTCGCCGGAGCGCTTCACGAGCGCCTGGCGGGCCTGGCGGACCGGCTCGGCGACCGCCCAGCGGCTGCCCGGCACCTGGAGGAGACGGGACGCCGCGCGCCGCAGCGCTCCGACGTCTGGCGCGCGCTGGGTGTCCTCTACGAGAGCCTCGAACGATCCGTCGACGTCCTGCGCGTCCACGAGGCAGAGCTCGCGACTCGCCCGTCGAGCGAGCGCGAGCTGGTGTTGCGGGCGCGCGCCGGAGCGCTCTACGCCGGCCGGGCCGACGGAGCGGCGAGCGCCGAGGCCCACTACCGCCGCGCGCTCGAGCTCTGCCCCTCCCACACCGAGGCGGTGGGCTTCCTCAGCGAGCGCTTCGAGAGCGAGGGCCGGCATGCGGAGCTCGCACGGCTGCTCGAGGCCCGCCTCGACGATCTGCAGGACGCCGAGCCCGACGCGCCGACCGACCTCGCCCTGCGCCTGCGGATCGCCAGCTTGCGCGGGGGGGCCCTGCGGGATGCCGAGGGGGCGATCGCGGTGCTCGAGCGGGGTCTCCGCACGACCGGCGCCGTGGCGGTGATCGCCGAGCCCCTGGCGAGCCTCTACGAGGAGGCGGGTCACTCGGAGCGTCTCATCGAGCTGTGCCGCGCCCGGGCGGATGCGGGCGAGCACCCGGGTGAGCGGGCCACCTGGTCCATGCGCCTGGGCGCGGGGCTGGCCGTCGCGGGCCGCAGCCCGGAGGCGATCCGCGCCTATCACCAGGCCCTGGCGGATCGCCCCGGAGACCGCGAGGTGTGCGCAGCCCTGTGTCACCTCTACCGCCAGTGCGGCGAGGCCGAGCCCCTGGCTCGGCTGCTCGAGGCGGAGCTCGCGCTCGTGATGGGGTCCGAAGAGGTGGCGCGCCGCCTCGAGCTCGCGGATCTCCTGGCGGAACGGCTGGATCGTGCCGCGGAGGCGCTCCCCCAGCTGCGTCGCGTGCTCGAACTGGACGCCGATCACCCGGTCGCCTTCGAACGGGGGCTCGCGATCGCCGAGCAGCTGGGGCGTCACGAGGACAGCCTGGCGCTGCTCGACGCGCGGCTGCGTCGCATTCGCGAGCCGCGGCAACGCGCCGCGCTCGAGGTCCGTCGGGGAAGGCTGCTGGCCGGTCCGCTGGAGCGCCAGGACGCCGGGGTGGAAGCCTACCGACGGGCCCTCCAGGCGGACCCGAAGGCCCCCTCGGTCGTGCTCGAGCTCCGCCGGGTGCTGGAGGCCATCGGGCGCTTCGAAGACGCCCTCGACCTGGTTCACGTACAGCTGCGCTTCTCCGAAGCGGCGGAGCGCTCGGAGCTCCTGCTTCACGCCGCCGACCTGGCGGCCGCGCAGGTCTCCCTCGACGCATCCCTCCCCTGGCTGGAGCGGCTGCGCAGCGAGCGTGGAGAAGACCCCGCCCTCCTCGAGCGGGTGTCGCAGGTGCACCGCCGGGGGGGCCGCCGCGGTGCGCTGCTGCGCAGTCTCGAGGCCGAACTCGCCCTCGGGCCCGAGGCGCAGAAGCGGCGCGCACTCGAAGGGGAGCGCGCCGAGATCCTCGAGGGAGACCTGGGGCTCCCGCTGGCCGCGGCGCACGCCCTGGAAGCTGCCCACACCGCAGCCCCCGACGACGGCCATGTGCTTCGGGAGCTGGCGCGCCTCTACCAGCTGGCGGATCGTCCCCGGGAACGCGCGGGTGCCCTCGCGCGCCTGCTCGAGCGCGCCGAGCCTGCGGAGCGCAACGCGCTGCGCCGAGAGCTGGCGCGCCTGCATCTCGAGGCGCTCCACGAGCCCGAGCCCGCCTGCAGCTGGCTCGAGCAGATCCTCGCCCAGCCCGAGGAGGGTGAGCTTCCCCGGGCCGAGCTGCTACGGGATCTCGGCACCGCGCTCATCGCTGCGCGGCAGCTGTCGGAGGCGGCCCGTGTCTCCGAACGAGAGCTCCTGCTGCTCGACCCAGGAGACGAGGTCCTGGCCGAGCGTCGCGTGGAGCTCCATCAGGAGCTGGCCACGCGCTACGCGGCCGAGCTCGCCAACCCCGGTCGTGAGCTCACACATCTGCGTGCGCTGGTGGACGG
>JBDLIK010000041.1:0-12470 GCA_039714895.1 Myxococcota bacterium
ATCATCCCTCCCGCACCGCGAAGCGTCAAGGACCCCACACTTCGGCGTTGCGCGCAGGCGAGCGATGGTTGACGCGCGTCCACGCGCCCCCGCCGCCTGTGGTGCCTGCGGGCTTCGCCCGCAGGCGGACCCACAGCTGGTTCGGTACCCTCCCGCTTCTCGCCCGGGGGGGTGGGATCGCATGACGACCGCAATCCAAGGGTCGCGCCGCGGGCGGGCCGGCGGATCCTGCCATGGCTAAGAAGCGCGAAGGGGCTCGCCGAGGGGGTCGGCGCGCCAGCTCGCCCGCCGCCTCGGACGGCTGGCGCTCTCGACTCGCCCTGGAGGGCCTGGGGCTGGCCCTGGTGGCCCTCTCCCTGCTCGCCCTGCTTGCCGTTGCCAGCCATGACCCGAAGGATCCCGTCTTCGAGCTCGCACCCGTGAACAACCGTGCGGGCGCCGCCGGCGCGAGCCTCGCTGCTCTCCTGTTCGGCGGCTTCGGCTGGGGCTCGATCGTCCTGGTGGTGGCCGGCCTGGTTCTCGGCGGACGTCTCCTGTTGAGACTCGAGGCGCCCGGCCTCGTCTCACGCTTCTGGTTCTCGTCCGCACTTCTGCTGCTCTCCCTCACCACGCTTCCGTCGCTGCTGCACACGCCCTGGCCCGCGCACTTCGCGTCGGACGCAGGGGGCGCGCTGGGGAGCCGGCTCGGGGGCCTCGAGCAGGCCTGGCTCAGTGTCGGCGGCGCCCTGCTGATCAACGTCCTGGCACTGTGTGTGGGGGCCCTGGGCGTGGTGGGGTTCTCCGCCGGGGAGGCCCTGCTGGCGGTGGGGCGAGCCCTCGGCTTCGCAGCGCGCCAGCGGCGCCGGGGGGTGGGCCTGCTGCGGGGTGCGGTGCTGGCCGCCGGCTCCGTCCTGCGGACATGGGCCCGGCAGGGCCTCGCCGCTCTCGAGGTCTGGCGCGAGCGGCGGGCCCGGCGCGTGCGGGTGGTCGCCCAGCTGCAGCGGCCGGGTCCGGAGCCCGGCCAGGAGGACATCCTGGCCGCACTCCGTGCGGTGAGAAAGGGAAAGCGCGACGACCCGGACATCGTCGACCACCGCGTCGAGGAGGGCGCCGAGCCCGAGCAGGGGTCGTTCTCCTTCAGCGAGTCCACCCCCTCGGGCCCCTACGAGCTCCCGGACATCGGGATCTTCGAGCGTCCGCCTGCCGGGGGTCGCACCTACGATCGCGACAGCCTGATCATGAACTCCCGCATTCTCGAAAAGAAGCTCTCCGACTTCGGGGTCACCGGCCGCGTCGTCACCGTGCACCCGGGGCCCGTCATCACCATGTACGAGTTCGAGCCGGCCTCGGGCGTGAAGGTCAACCGCATCGTGAACCTGGCGGACGATCTGGCCCTGGCCCTGCGGGCGCTCTCGGTGCGCATCATCGCACCGCTGCCCGGAAAGTCGGTGGTTGGCATCGAGGTGCCCAACGCTGAGCGGGAGATCGTCTACCTGCGCGAGGCCCTCGAGTCCGATGGCTTCCGCAAGAGCGAATCGAGGCTCACGCTCGCCCTGGGAAAGGACATCTTCGGCAATCCCGTGGAGGCGGACCTGGCCAGGATGCCGCATCTGCTGGTGGCGGGCGCCACGGGCACTGGCAAGAGCGTCTTTCTCAACAGCCTGCTGTGCTCGCTGCTCTGCCGCGCCACGCCCGACGAGCTCAAGCTGCTGCTGATCGACCCCAAGCTCCTGGAGCTCTCGGTCTACGAGGGGATTCCGCACCTGATCGCGGACGTGGTCACCAATCCCAAGCGTGCCGCGGCGGCGCTCGCCGGCATCGTCCACAAGATGGAAGAGCGCTACCAGATGATGCTCGCCCTCGGGGTGAGAAACATCGCGCAGTTCAACGCACGAGTGGATGCGGAGCTCGCCGCGGGCAAGGAGACCTTCCGGCTGCGCCCCAAGGGAGACGAAGAGGAGGGCGCCCTGCTACCCCTGCGCTCTCTCGCGTACATCATGGTCGTGATCGACGAGCTCGCCGACCTGATGGTCGTCTCGGCTCGAGATGTCGAGGAGTCGCTGCAGCGCCTGGCCCAGATGGCGCGGGCCGCCGGCATCCACCTGGTGCTCGCGACCCAACGGCCCAGCGTCGACGTGCTCACGGGCATCATCAAGGCGAACTTTCCGGCGAGAATCTCGTTCCAGGTCTCCTCGCGCACCGACTCGCGCACGATCCTCGATCAGAACGGCGCCGATCATCTGCTGGGGGCTGGCGACATGCTCTTCCTGCCGCCCGGCACCTCGAAGCTCCAGCGCATCCACGGCTGCTACGTCTCGGAGAAGGAGGTGAAGGATCTCGCGGTCGCGCTGCGGTCCCAGGGGAAGCCCAGCTTCGACGAGACGCTGTTGCGCTTGAACGACGAGAGCGAGCAGAAGGAGGAGCGGGGCGAGGACGTGGATGATCTCTACGACCGGGCCCTGGCCATCGTGGCGGAGACGCGGAACGCCTCCATCTCGTACCTGCAGCGCCGCCTCAAGGTCGGCTACAACCGGGCCGCCCGCATGATCGAGCAGATGGAGCAGGAAGGGGTCGTCGGACCCCAGGAAGGGACGCGGCCCCGGGACATCTTCGTGCGTCCCTTCGACGTGGAGTAGGGGTGGGGCGGGCCGGGTCCGACGCCGTCAGGCCGGGTAGGATCGAATCCATGCGCCGACTCTGCGTCGAAGCAGCATGAGGGTCGCTCTCCCGGCAGCGCTGTGTCTCGCTCTCCAGGTCGTCCCCGCCGGGGCCGGTGCGTCGGGACCGGCGGGCGTGTCGGACGCGGAAGCGGCTCGAGGGGAATGCGCGCTCGAGGCGGCGCGTCGCGTGCAGAAGCACTACGAACGCATCGGCGATCTGCGCGCACACTTCCTGCAGACGACGCAGAGCGTCACGCTCGGCGGGGCGGCCAGCACCGCCCTCGAGGCCGAAGGGGAGGTCGTCTTCGCCAAGCCCGGCCGGATGCGCTGGTCCTACCATCGTCCACAAGAGAGCCTGGTCCTCTCCGACGGAAGGGTTCTGTGGATCTACGATCCCGAGCGGAAGGAAGCGCAGCGCATGGAGGTGACCGAAGCATTCATGTCGGGTGCTGCGATCCAGTTTCTGCTGGGAGAGGGAGACCTGCTCGAGGAGTTCGACATCTCGAGCCCCGACTGCGCCAAGCAGAACGACCCGACGAAGCCGTCGGTGCGCATCGGACTCGAGCTGATCCCACGAGCCCCTTCGCACTACGAGCGTCTCTCGATTGTCGTGGATTCCGCCTCTGGCGCGGTTCACGCGACGACGGTCATCGACCTCTTCGGCAACCGCACTCAGGTGGAGCTCCGCGACGTGGAGATGGACCAGGATCCACCCGACGAGCTGTTCAGATTCGAGCCGCCGGACGGAGTGCGCGTGTTCGATCCCTCGGGCACCCAGGACGGCCGGACTCCTGCGACTACCCAATGAGGGAACTCCGCTTCCACCGGCGTCCTCCCACATTCACGAGCTGCGGGGCCCGGGGTGCCGCAAAGGTCGGCACCCCGGACCCCGGCGCTCTCGGAGCGGTGGGGAACCGACGCCCCCGTCAAATCTCCGGCAATCGGGAGGCAGGATCGCATCAGAAGGCGGCGGCGGACCCGCAGCTTCGCGTCCAACCTACGGACCCACGAGGGGGCTTCCGGCTCGGCCGCCGGTGACTGGGAATGCTGGCTTCGGCCGGCGCCAGCGGAGAGGCCGCCCCGCCGGGGTGCCGCGCTTCTTCCGCTTGACAGGGGGTGGTCGTCTGATAGATTCGCAAAGTCGAAAAAGAATCGATATTCCGAGGAGTTCTGAGTCATCGAGCGCAGTGGTTCCAAGACTGCCAGGCGGATGGGAAGGCCGCTCGCGAGCGCGGTTCGATGGGTTCGATGGGGTTGGATGCTCCACATCCCTGCGCAGATCGGCGCTCCGGTGCGCGACCGAACGAATGTGGAGTCGTCGCGCGTGCGACCCCGCAAAGGCGAGAGAAGCCTTCCGCTGCCGGTTCGCGGAGCCGCGGCAGTGGTGACCAGACCCCCCAGACGAAGTGCGGCACAGCCCTTGCAAGCACTTCGAACAACCCGGGAGCTGCTCCCGGATCAGGCTATGGGGGAGAGGGCGCGATGAGCGATTTCGATTCGGGATCGGGCAGGAAGGGATTCGTCCGGGACGTGATGCGGCGCATCTCAACCCCGGGCTCGCGCGAAGAGGAAGGCGCCGAAGCGTCCGGGCGAGAGCCCGGATCGGGCCGCCCCCAGCGCGAAGAGCTCGAAGACCTCCACGATGCCCTGCGCTTCTTCGGCAGCGACTCCGCCGAATTCCGCAGGCGGCTGGACCGCATCCTGGCTGAGTTCGAGGCGATCCGCCGCCGTTACCAGATGACCCGCGAGCAGCTCTCCGACGCGGAGCGTCAAAACGAGCGGCTCGTGCACGCTCTCCAGGAGGCCAAGCAGCAGATCGAACTCCTCAAGGAAGAGGTCGACAAGCTCTGCGCCCCGCCCAACAGCTACGGCGTCTTCCAGAGCGTCAACAAGGACGGCACCGCGGAGATCGTGGTGGACGGCAAGTCCATGCGCGTGAACGTGCATCCGAGCGTCGACCCGCACCAGTTCGAAGAAGGCCAGCTCGTCGTGCTGAACGAGGCCTTCAACGTGGTGGAGCCGGCTGGGTACATCCAGCGCGGCGAGATCGCCTCGATCGTGGAGGTCATCGACAACTACCGCGCCATCGTCCTCGGGCACACCGACGACGAGAAGGTGATCACGCTCGCCGCGCCCTTGCGTGGTGAGAAGCTCAAGGTGGGCGACAACCTGCTCGTGGACCCGCGCACCCAGTTCGCTTTCGAGAAGATGCCGAAGTCCTCGGTGGAGGAGGTGGTCCTCGAGGAGGTCCCCGACGTCACCTACGAGCGCATCGGTGGGCTCGACGAACAGATCGGCGTCCTGCGCGACTCCATCGAGCTGCCCTATCTCTATCCGGAGATCTTCTCCGAGTACCAGCTCTCGCCGCCCAAGGGGATCCTGCTCTACGGGCCTCCGGGCTGCGGCAAGACCCTCATCGCCAAGGCCGTGGCCAACAGCCTGGCGAAGAGCATCGAGCAGCGCACGGGCAAGGCCACGCCGGCCTACTTCCTCAACGTGAAGGGCCCCGAGCTTCTCAACAAGTACGTCGGCGAGACGGAGCACAAGATCCGGGAGGTCTTCGGCAAGGCGCGGGAGAAGGCCAACGAGGACGTCCCCGTCGTGATCTTCTTCGACGAGATGGACTCGCTCTTCCGCATGCGGGGCTCGGGCATCTCCTCGGACATGGAGGCGACGGTGGTCGCCCAGTTCCTGTCTGAGATCGACGGGGTCGAGTCGCTGAAGAACGTGATCGTGATCGGCGCGAGCAACCGGCAGGATCTGATCGATCCCGCCGTTCTGCGCCCCGGCCGGCTCGATCTCAAGGTGAAGGTGCACCGCCCGGACGAGAATGCGGCCCGGGAGATCTTCACCAAGTACCTGACCCCGGACCTGCCCTTCCACACCAGCGCCCAGGAGAGGTACGGCAGCGACCCCCAGAAGATGGTGGACGGGATGATCGCCGATACCATCACCCAGATGTACGCGACCGACGAGGAGAACAAGTTCCTCGAGGTCACCTACGCGAAGGGCGAGCGTGAGATCTTCTACTTCAAGGACTTCTCGAGCGGCGCCATGATCGAACACATCGTGGCCCGCGCGAAGAAGAAGGCCGTGAAGCGCGCCATCGATCACTCCGAACGCGGCATCACGCTCAGCGACCTCTGGGAGGCGGTGCGGGAAGAGTTCAAGGAGAACGAGGATCTCCCCAACACCACGAATCCGGACGACTGGGCGCGCATCTCGGGCCGGAAGGGCGAGCGGATCATCAACGTTCGCACCTTGATGACCGGGATCAACCGCAACGAGCGTTCGATCGAGAACATCACCTCCGGCCAGTACCTGTAGTCCCATTGCGGGAGGGCTGATGGCGATTCCGAAGGTGATGGGGACCGAGATCGAATACGGTATCACTGTCCAGAACGACCGGGACTTCGACCCCATCAGCAGCTGCGTTCTCCTCGTGAATGCCTATCGCGAGGAGCACTCCGGGAAGATCCTCTGGGACTACGACCAGGAGAATCCCCTGGCGGACGCCCGCGGCTTCCAGGTGGATGGCGAGAAGTACACGCCGAACCAGCAGGAGAACATCGCTCGCAACAAGACCCTGGTGAACGGCGCCCGCTACTACGTGGACCACGCCCACCCCGAATACTCCTGTCCAGAGGTCACCAACCCCCGGGATCTCGTGATCCACGAGAAGGCAGGGGAGAACGTGGTGGAGCTCTCCCGGCGCGAGGCCAACACCCTGCTTCCCGCCGGCACCGAGATGCTCATCCACAAGAACAACAGTGACCGCAAGGGGAACAGCTACGGGTCCCACGAGAACTACCTGATGGACCGTCGCACGTCCTTCAAGCAGATCGTGGAGCACCTGATGCCCTTCTTCGTCACCCGCCAGGTCATCAGCGGCGCGGGGAAGGTGGGCAGCGAGAACCGGGCCCATCCGTGTGACTATCAGCTCGCCCAGCGCTCCGACTTCTTCGAGACCGAGGTGGCGCTGGACACCATGGTCAAGCGTCCCATCATCAATACCCGGGACGAGCCCCACGCCGACCGCGAGAAGTACCGACGGCTGCACGTGATCGTCGGCGACTCCAACATGAGCGAGACCACGATCTACCTGCGCAACGGGGTCACGGCTCTGGTGCTCTCGATGATCGAAGACGGAGCCATCGACCGGAACCTCTCCCTGCGCGACCCGGTCCGCTCGATCAAGGAGATCTCCCACGACTCGACCTGCAAGCGCGAGGTCGACCTGGAGCGGGGCGGCAAGGCGACGGCGGTGCAGATCCAGCAGGAGTATCTCGAGCTGGCGAAGCGCTACGCCGGGTCCAGTGAAGATCCGATGGTCCGGGATGTATTGCAGCGTTGGGAGCGAGTGCTCGAAAGCCTCGAGCGCGATCCCATGGAGCTTTCCACCGAGATCGACTGGGTGATCAAGAAGGCGATGATCCAGGGATTCATGGACCGCAAGGGCCTCGACTGGCAGGACCCGAAGGTGCAGATGCTGGATCTCCAGTATCACGACCTGCGCAGGGACCGGGGCCTGTACTATCTTCTGGAGCGCCAGGGCAAGGTCGAGCGCATCGCGACCGATGAAGAGATCGCGCGGGCCGTCTGGGAGCCGCCGGTGGACACGCGGGCCTACTTCCGCGGTCGCTGTCTGTCGCGCTACGGCTCGGAGGTCTTCGGAGTGAACTGGGACTCGATCTCGTTCGGCATCGGAGACGAGCCGATCAAGCGCGTGCTGATGATCGAGCCCCTCAAGGGGTCCAAGGACCACGTGGAGCAGCTGCTCGAGGATTCGCCGACGACGGCAGACCTCGTTCGGAATCTGCAGCCCTAGGCCCGGGAGAGACGACATGCAGATCAAGACACGAATCGAAAGCCGGAAGGAGCAGCTCTTCCTTTCGGCTGCAGAGAGCAAGCAGACCCGCAAGCCCAAACAGGGCGGCGATGGAGACGAAGGCTCCAAGGACGACGGCGGACAGAAGCTCGCCAAGAAGGGCCAGGAGCTGAAGGAAGAGATGGATGCCCTCGTCGACGAGATCGATGAGGTTCTCGAGGAAAACGCCGAGGAGTTCGTCAAGAACTACGTCCAACGAGGCGGCGAGTAGCTCGCCGCCAACACCAGAGGGGGGGGTGGGCTTTGCGCGGTTCGTACGCGGGTGCGAGCTTCCTCGAGTTGCTGCAGGTCGATCATCCGCATCTTCTGCCCCGCTTCGGCGAGGTGGACCTTCGCGGGCTCGACCCGGCCAGGGTCACACACGGCACCACGGTATTGGGGCTGCGTTACGCCGACGGCGCCCTCGTGGCGGGCGACCGGCTCGCCACCGAGGGGATGCGCGTCGGCTCGCGGGACATGCAGAAGGTCTTCCCCACGGATGACCACTCGCTGATGGCCATCGCCGGGGCCGCGGGGCCCTGCGTCGAGATGGCCCGAACCATGCGGGTGGAGCTCGAGCACTACGAGAAGATCGAGGGCGAGTCGCTGGAGCTGGAGGGGAAGGCGAACAAGCTCTCCCAGATGGTGCGCCAGAACCTGCCCGCGGCCATGCAGGGGCTGGTGGTGGTGCCTCTGTTCGCCGGCTACGACCGCCGGCGCAAGACGGGCCGTCTCTGGAAATACGACGTCACCGGTGGGCGTTTCGAGGAGGCGGAGTTCGAGACCACGGGCTCCGGCGGCCTCTACGCCAAGGAATCCCTCAAGAAGGGCCACCGCGTGGGCCTCCCGCTCGACGCCGCGGTGCGCGTCGCCATCGAGGCCCTCATCGACGCAGCCGACGAGGACCGGGCGACGGGCGGTGTGGACCTGCAGCGTGGCATCTATCCCATGGTCTTCGCGTGCAGCGAAGCGGGGATGCAGCAGATCTCCGAGGAGCAGATCTCCCAGGAGGCCCGCTCCATCCTGGATGCGCGGCGCAGCGGAGCCGCCTGACCATGTCGCTTCCCTTCTACGTCTCTCCGGAGCAGATCGCGCAGGACAAGGCGGAGTTTGCCCGCAAGGGGATTGCCCGGGGCAAGTCGATCGTCGTGCTCGAGTACGAAGGCGGCGTCCTGCTGATGGCCGAGAACCCTTCCTCCCTCTCCAAAGTCGGAGAGATCTACGACCGAATTGCCTTTGCGGGGGTGGGCAAGTTCAGTGAGTTCGACGCGCTGCGGAAGCAGGGCGTGCGCTTCGCCGATGTGCGGGGCTACGCGTACAGCCGAGAGGACGTGCAGGCCAAGGCCCTGGCAAACTGGTACTCCCAGGGCATCGGCGAGGAGTTCGCCCGGGCCATGAAGCCCCTGGAGGTGGAGGTGCTCGTGGCCGAGGTGGGGGACGAGCGCCTCGCCGGCCACGAGCGGAACGCCATCTACCGGGTGAGCTTCGACGGATCGATCAGCGACCACCGGAACCACTGCGTGATCGGCGGCAGCGTCGAGAACCTGGAACGCCATCTGCAGGCGAACTACCGGCCGGACCTGCCCCTCGGGGAGGCACTCCAGCTGGGCAAGGCAACGCTGGAGCGCGCCGAGAACGGGGCTCCGCAGCTGGGGATCGAGAATCTCGAGGTCTGTCTCCTGGACAAGACCCGTCCCAACCGAAAGTTCCGCCGCCTTTCCGCCGATGAGGTACGGGGTATCCTAGGAGCGTAAAACCGGGCGCTTCGGGGAATGCTCGGGAGAACGAACCCGGCCGGGGCGGAAGGCTACGTGCAGAAACGCATCTTCGGCCTCGAGACCGAGTACGGCATCATCTTCACGCCCGAAGGGCGCAAGACGCTGCCGGTCGAGAAGGCGATCCGCTTCCTCTTCGAGAAGCTGATCACCACCGAGCACTTCCTCAACGTCTTTCTCGAGAACGGCGCCCGCTTCTACCAGGACACGGGCTGCCACCCGGAGTACGCCACCCCCGAGTGCGCGTCTCCCCGCCAGCTGATCGTCTACGACAAGGCCGGCGAGCGGATTCTCGAGGATCTGCAGGACTACGCGGAGGAGAAGATCCGGGAGGAGCGCATCGCCGGGCGACTCTCGATCTTCAAGAACAACACGGATTTCGTCGGCAACAGCTACGGCTGCCACGAGAACTTCCTCGTGGACCGTGACGTCGACTTCTACTACCTGGCCGAGCAGCTCATCCCCTTCCTGGTGACCCGCCAGATCTACGCCGGAGCGGGAAAGGTCTTCCAGACCCAGGACGGGGTGCACTACTGCATCAGCCAGCGGGCGCAGCACATCTACCAGAAGATTTCGGGCACCACGACCAACGACCGCTCGATCATCAACACCCGAGACGAGCCCCACGCAGACCGCGAGAAGTACCGCCGGCTCCATGTCATCGTGGGCGACTCGAACATGTCGGAGTACACGAACCTGCTGAAGGTGGCGACCTGCGCCATCGTCCTGCAGATGATCGAGGACAACTACATCAACAAGGACTTCACCCTCCGCAACCCGGTGAAGGCCATCAAGGACATCTCCTACGACACCACCTGCAAGCGCAAGCTACGGCTGGACAACGGCCGCGAGTACTCGCCCATCGAGATCCAGCGCGAGTACTGCGAGATGGCCCAGAAGTACATCGAGCAGTATCCCGTGAACGACGAGCTGCGTTGGGGCGTCCGCGAGTGGCAGTACGTGCTCGACGCGCTCTCCGACGATCCCAACAAGCTCTCCGGAAAGATCGATTGGATCATCAAGCGGCGCATGATCGAGTCGTTCATCGAGAAGCGGGGATCTCGCTGGAGCGACCCGCGGGTCTTCATGCTCGATCTGCAATTCCACGACATCCGGCTGAACCGGGGGCTCTTCTACGTGCTGGAGCGCCGAGGCGCGGTGGAGCGCGTGCTGACCGACGACGAGATCCTGAAGGCCAAGACCGAGCCGCCGCCGGACACGCGGGCCAAGATGCGCGGTGAGTTCATCAAGCTCGCACGGCAGAACTCGATCCAGTACGACCTGGACTGGTCGAACATCCGCCTGGGCAACCTCTTGAACGTCCGGGTCATCTGCAACAATCCCTTCGAGACGGACACCGAAAAGGTCGCCGAGCTGGTGCGGACCATCCAGAAGACGAATCTGCGCAAGACCAGTCTGTCGAAGCTCGTGATCCAGTCCTAGCGTGGAGAGCCCCCGCCCCCGCCTCGTGACCCTCGCCCCCGGGCAGGAGGCTCCCGAGCAGGAGGCTGCGGCGCCCGCTCCGCCCCGTCCGCTCTCCCGGATCTCCGTGGCCCTCGTGCTGCTCCTCGTCCTGGCGGCGGGGGGCCTGCTGGCCCAGACCTGGCGGGCGTCGCGTCTGGCCGCCGAGGTGGCGAGCCTCGAGGGCCAGCTGGGCGACACCCGCGAGGCGTTGCAGGCCCACGAGGCGCATCTCGAGCGGGTCCGAGAGGCGGTGGCCGGCGTGCAGCGCGAGGTGCAGGCCCTCGGCTCCCTGGTGGAGCCGCCTCCCGAAGCCTCCACTCCCTAGAGGGCTCTGCCCGCAGGCGGTCCCACAACTGCCCAGGGCGGGTTTTCCGCCCGGCTCGGGCTTTCCCCTAAAAGTCCTGCCGCCTCCTGCCGATAGATCCGGAGGGCCCCGGATCGGGCGCCAGGAGGGCTCGCTCCCATGTTCCTCGACTTCATCGCCGGGCTGTTCTCGAACGACCTCGCCATCGACCTGGGGACGGCAAACACGCTCGTCTACGTGAAGGGGGAGGGGCTCATCTGCTCCGAGCCCAGCGTGGTGGCCGTCGCCAAGGATCCCAGTGGGCGAGGCGAGCGGGTGTTGGCCGTGGGGCACGAAGCGAAGCAGATGCTGGGTCGTACCCCGAGCGGGATCCGCGCCATCCGTCCCATCAAGGACGGGGTCATCGCCGACTTCGAGATCACCGAGGCGATGCTGCGCTACTTCATCCAGCGCGCCCACAACCGCCGAACCCTGGCCCGCCCGCGCATCGTGATCTGCGTTCCCCCCTGCATCACCAGCGTGGAGAAGCGAGCCGTGCGCGAGTCCGCGCTCTCCGCCGGGGCCCGAGAGGTCTTCCTGATCGAGGAGCCCATGGCGGCTGCCATCGGAGCCGGCCTCGACGTGACGGCGCCCACGGGCAACATGATCGTCGACATCGGTGGGGGCACCACCGACGTGGCCGTGATCTCGCTCTCCGGGATCGTGACCTCCCGTTCGATCCGCTGTGGCGGCGACACGATGGACGAGTCCATCGTCAACTACGTGAAGCGGAAGTACAACATGCTGATCGGCGAGCGCAGCGCCGAGGCTCTCAAGCTTTCGATCGGGACGGCCTCCGCCCACGCAAAGACCGACACCATGGAGATCCAGGGTCGGGACCTGGTGGCCGGGATCCCGAAAGTGGTCGTGACCACCAGCGACGAGATTCGCGAGTCGCTCATCGAGCCCGTGGGCCAGATCGTCGAGACCGTCCACCTGACGCTCGAGAAAACGCCGCCGGAGCTGGCCGCCGACATCGTCGACAAGGGCATCATGCTGGTGGGGGGAGGCTCCCTGCTCCGCGATCTCGACGCCGTCCTGCGCCAGGAGACCAAGCTCCCGATCCTGCGCAGCGAGGATCCCTACACGGCCGTCGTGCACGGCGCCGGAAAGGCGCTGGACGACATGACCCTGCTCAAGGAAGTCGCCATCCTGTAGGGGTCAGGCCTCTCCTGCGAGTCCCTCTACCGGGGGCCGGGTGGACCCCTCGGCTCCCTCGCGCCGGACTCCACCCGGCCCCGGGACTCCTCGATGTGCGATGCCCGCACTCACTCCGGCGAGAGAGCTGCCAGGGCCAGATTCATGGCGAGCTGCATGTCGCCCTCCACCTGGATCTGGCCTCCCATGAAGGCGTTCTGGGGGTCGAGGCGGCCCGCGCGAAG
>JBDLIK010000042.1:0-12379 GCA_039714895.1 Myxococcota bacterium
GGACTACTGGATCTGGTTCCCCGGCATGGGATTCGGCGACGTCAAGCTTCTGGCCATGATCGGTGCCTTCCTGGGTCCCCTGGGCGTGGTCACGACGGTCCTCGCCGCCGCTGTGCTCGGCCTGCTGCTCGGCGCGGGCTGGGCGGTGGTGAAGCGTCGCTGGGACAGCCCCTTCGGCTTCGGGCCGGCCCTGGCGGCGGGCGCGCTGGTCGCGCTCCTCGCCCCGCCGCAGACGTTCCTCTAGCTTCTAGCCCTGCGCAGTCTCAAGGTCTGGTCAAATCGTCCGAAGTAACTATTCGGTACCGATTGACACAAACGTACATTCTGATAGATTTGTACTCGTGCCCCAGCTGCTCGGGAAGGTCCCGCCGGCCGGATCAGTTGGCACCCGGAGCGAGTGGGAGACAACCGCTGGTGTTCCGACATCGGCGCTCTTTCCTCGCGATGGAAAGGACCCCAGAGCTATGGAAACCATGTCCGCCAAGGACGTGAGGGAGCGCTTTTCGGAGGCCATCAGTCGCGTCGCGTTCGCACACGAGCAGCTGAGGATCACCCGCCACGGAAAGGTGGTGGCGGCGCTGATCTCCTACGAGGATCTCAAGACATACCACCGACTCCTGCAGGAGCATGAGGACCGGATCGACATCCAGGATGCTCGCCGCGCTCTTGAAGAGAACGAGTTTCGCGACCTGAGCGATGTGGAGCGCGACCTCTCGTAGACGAGAGGAAGCGTACGAATGGCATCTCAGTACCGCGTGCTGATTTCGCGACCAGCTGAGAAAACGCTGGCAACGACTCAAGCGCGCATGCGCGAGCGCATCCTCTCAGCGATTCGCAGCTTGAGAGCAGATCCGAGGCCGCGAGGCTGCACCAAACTGACCGGAACCGATGACTTGTGGAGGATACGGGTAGGAGACTTTCGGGTCATCTACACCGTGCGTGACGAGGAACTGGAGGTGCTCGTCGTCAAGGTCGCACAGCGGAAGGATGCCTACTGACGCCATGAGGAACACCTACGCGAGTCAGCTGCTGACCGCCGGCTTCCCGCTGGCCTACATCGCGCGACAACTCGGGCACTCGCAGCCCAGCACGACCGAGGCGCACTACGCGAAGTGGATCCTGGTCAACTTGCTGGATTCAGAGGACAAAGGCTGGATCCCCGGGAAGGATTCGAACCTTCATTCGCAGGTTCAGAGCCTGCTGTCCTGCCGTTAGACGACCGGGGAACGGTGGGATCGACGAGAGTTGATACCCGACCGCCGGCGGCTCCTCAACCGCTGCGCAGCTTCAACCGGGCGGTCTCGATGCGCCGCAGGCTGCGCTCGCGCCCGAGGGCGGCGAGCGTCTCGAAGATCCCGGGAGAGGCGGCCGCGCCCGTCACCGCCACGCGCACGGGTTGAGCGAGCTTCCCCATCCCGATCCCACCCGCGCGCTGACGCACGGCATCGAAGGCGCCCTCGAGGGAGACCTCGTCCCAGCGCTCGAGGGCATCGAGCGCGGCCTGGAGCTCTGCCAGCAGCGGCTCGCTCTCCGGTCGCAGGTGCTTGCGGGCGGCCTTCTCATCGACGTCCACCTGCTCCACCAGCAGGAAGCGCGCCTGGCGGGCCATCTCGGTGAGGGTCTGGCTGCGCTCGCGCAGCAGGTCCACCAGGGCCGGGAGCCCCGGGTCCTGCGGCACGGTTCCACCGAGCTCCGCCGCCAGGAAGGGCTCGAGGCGCGCGAGCAGGTCGGCCCGGGGCAGTGCCTTGATCCAGTGTTGGCCGAGCCACAGGAGCTTGCCGGGGTCCGCCTGGCCGGGCGAGCGGTGCACCGCCTCGAGCGTGAACAGCGCCACGATCTCCGGGAGGGAGAAGGTCTCCTGGTCTCCGTGGGACCAGCCGATGCGGGCGAGCCAGTTGACGAGCGCCTCCGGCAGGAAGCCCTCCTCCTGGAACTGCTGCACCGAGACGGAGTCCCGGCGCTTGGAGAGCTTCTTGCCCGACGGGTTCACGATGAGGGGCAGATGGGCGAAGCGCGGCGGATCACGCTCCAGCGCGCGGTAGAGGGCGAGCTGTAGCGCCGTGTTCGCCCGGTGGTCCTCGCCGCGGATCACATGCGTGATCGCCATGTCGAGATCGTCCACCACCACGGCAAGGTTGTAGAGCGGCGACCCATCGCGGCGGCGCAGGATGGCATCGCCGATCTCCGCTGCGTCCCGGGCGCTCGGACCGTAGACGAGGTCCTCCCACGCGAGGGGAGCGGCGTCCGGCATGCGCAGGCGCACGACGTGGGGGCCGGCGTCCGGCCCGATCCCTGCGTCCCGGCAGCGTCCGTCGTAGATCCGGCTGCCTCCGCGCTCCTCGGCGGCCCGGCGCCGGGCCTCGAGCTCCTCGGGACTGCATACACAGCGATAGGCCCGGCCCCTCGAGAGCAGCTCCTCGACCACCTCGTCGTGTCGCGCGCGGGCGTCACTCTGGAGCCGGGGCTCTCCGTCCCAGTCGAGCCCCAGCCAGCGCAGGCCCTCGAGGACGGCGTGGACGAACTCGGCCGTGGACCGCTCCCGGTCCGTGTCCTCGATGCGCAGCAGGAAGCGTCCCCCGGCGCGCCGAGCGAACGCCCAGTTGTACAGCGCGGTGCGGGCACCTCCCAGGTGGAGGAACCCCGTCGGACTCGGGGCGAAGCGGGTGCGGACATCGCTCATGGGGGCCCGAGGATACTCGCTGCGCGCGCCTCCGGCGCTTGCGGATGGGTCCGGTTCCGGGCGGAGCGCGGAACCACCACGGGCCTGGCTCAGCTACGGCGCTTGCAGCCCCGGGGGGCGGTGGTTGGCGAGGGGACTCCCCCTGCGCTATGCCGAGCGAGGAAAAGCTCTGCAATCGCGCGGGCTTCTGTGGCGGTGGCGAGTGCCGTGAGACTCCTGGTCGATCGACTCTCCGACTCCCCGGCCGAGCTTCAGTTCGAGCCCTCGGCGGCGTGGTGGCAGGAGGCTCGAGCCGCGATCCCGGAGCTTCCCGAGGAGGCTCTGGACACCCTCCACTTTGCAGTCCGCGCCCACCGCATGGGGGAGGATGTCTACCTCGAGGGTGGGGCAGAGGGATCCCTCGAGCTCGTGTGCGGGAGGTGCCTCAACCGCTATCGTCACGCGCTTCAGGAAGACTTCCGCTGGGTGCTGGAGCCGGCGGGACAGCGGGTGCCCGCGGACCCCGAGGGTGCTCAGAGTCTGGCCCGCGATGGTGTATGGCTCGGAGACGACCTGGAGTCCGGCTGGTTCCGGGGACCTGAGATCGATCTTGGGCCGTGCTTCCGGGAGGTGATCGCCCTGGCCCTTCCCGTCCAGCCGGTCTGCCGCGAGGAGTGTCAGGGTCTGTGCCCCCGCTGCGGGGTGGATCGAAACCAGGAACGGTGTGAGTGTGTTCCCGTGAGCGCCCACTCCCCGTTCGCCGTACTCGGGGCGATGAAGGGCGACCCGGGAAGAGGAAGAGGCTGATGGCCGTTCCCAAGCGCAGGACTTCCAAGTCGAGGCGCAACAAGCGTCGCAGCCACGATGGGCTCCGGCTCCCCGCGCGCTCTCGTTGTCCCCAGTGCGATACCCCGAAGCTCCCTCACCGCGCCTGCCCGAACTGCGGAACGTATCGCGGGCGCGAGGTCGTCCCGATCGAGGAGGACTGAGCTCTGCTCGCCCTGCTGTTTCCGGGACAGGGATCCCAGGAGGTCGGCATGGGTCGGGAGCTCTGCGAGGAGTCGCCGGCCGCCCGTGCCACCTTCCATGCGGCCGACGCAGCCCTTGGCATGCCCCTCTCGCGTCTCTGCTTCGAGGGTCCGGAGTCGGAGCTGCGTCGCACCGAGGTGCAGCAGCCCGCGATCCTCACCACGAGCATCGCGATGCTTCGAGCCCTCGAAGAGCGCGTGGTCGTGGCTCCGTCCTACGTGGCGGGACACAGTCTTGGAGAGTATGCGGCTCTGGTGGCAGCTGGGTCTGTGACCTTCGAGGACGCGGTCGGGCTGGTGCACGCCCGGGGCCGCTTCATGCAGGAGGCCGTGCCGCCGGGGAGAGGCGCGATGGCCGCGATCCTCGGCCTTGGAGCAGCGCAGGTAGAGGAAGCCTGTGCGATGGCCCGCCGGGAGAGCGGCCTCGTGGTCGAGGCCGCCAACTACAATACCCCCACCCAGATCGTGGTGGCTGGAGAGGCCATCGCCGTGGAGCTGGCCTGCACCCAGGCGCGCCGGGAGGGCGCGCGCAGCACGGTGCCCCTGCAGGTCTCCGCGCCCTTCCACTGCCCGCTGATGGCTCCGGCCGCGGACAAGCTGGCGGGCGAGCTGGCCCGGGTGCGCTTTGCGGACCCCTCGCCTCCAGTGGTGACGAACGTGGAGGCGGCCCCCAACGCCGAGGGGGCCCGGGTGCCCGAGCTCCTGCGCCGTCAGGTGACGGCTCCGGTCCGCTTCACGGACCTGGTGCTGCGCCTGCGCGAGCTCGGGGTCCGGGCCGTGCTGGAGGTGGGCCCGGGGCGGGTGCTCTCGGGCCTGGTGCGGCGGATCGATCGCGGCCTCCTGCGGGGAGCCCTGGGGGGGGCTTCGGAGCTTTCCTCCGCCGCAGATTTCGTGTACCAGAACGGCGGGTGACCGGGCGCGGGTGGGCGCCGCTGCCCGGCGAGACCCCGGCCGATCACCGGCTCGGGGGTCCGGAGGGGTTGGGATGGCATTGGAAGACCGGGTCGCGGAGCTCATCGTCGAGCAGCTCGGGGTGTCTCGGGACGAAGTCGTCCCGGAGGCCTCGTTCATCGATGATCTCGGAGCCGACTCCCTCGACATCGTGGAGCTCGTGATGGCGATGGAGGAGGAGTTCGACGTGGAGATCCCCGATGACGACGCCGAGAAGATCCAGAGCATCGGCGACGCCATCTCCTATCTCAAGGAGAAGCTGGCCGCGGCCTGAACCGGCGGCCGGTGCCCCCCCAAGCCTTGGAGCGCGAACGCCGCGTCGTCGTGACGGGATGCGGTGCGCAGACCCCGCTGGGACTGGGCGTGGGATCGACCTGGGAGGCGGCACTGGCGGGCCGCTCGGCGGTGGGCCCCATCACCCGCTTCGATGCCAGGGACCGCGCGGTGCGGATCGCCGCCGAGCTCCCAGCCGAGGTGGTGAACCCCGGGCTGCCCGCCAAGGAGTGGCGTCGCCTCGACCGCTTCGCCGCCCTGGCGCTGGCCGCGGCCGAGGAGGCCGTGCGCAGTGCTGGGACCTCGAACGGTCTGCCCGCCCCCCATCGCCGCGGGGTCGTGATCGGTTCCTCCATCGGAGGTGTCGACACGCTCCTCGCCAACCACCGTGCGTTGCTCGAGAAGCGCCGGGTGTCCGCCTTCACGATCCCCATGACGATCTCCAACATCGCGGCGGGGCTCGCCGCGATCCGTCACGGGCTCACCGGCCCCACCCTGTGCACCACGAGCGCGTGTGCTTCCGGTGCCCACGCCATCGGCGAGGCGGCCTGGAACATCCGCCGTGGTGCGGCGGACTGGATGCTGGCGGGGGGCTCGGACGCCCTGGTCAACGATCTGGTGGTGGCAGCGTTCGCCGCCATGCGGGCGCTGTCCACCCGCAACGACGACCCGGAACGGGCCAGTCGCCCCTTCGACCGGGAACGGGATGGCTTCGTGGTGGGGGAGGGTGCGGGCGCGGTGGTGCTCGAGTCCCTCGACTCCGCCAGGGCGAGGGGCGCCCCGATCCGCGCCGAGCTGGTGGGCTACGCCGCCGGGGGCGACGCCTACCACCTGGCGGCGCCCGACGAACACGGCGCCGGCGCGGCGCGATGCATGGAGGCGGCCTTGAACGACGCGGGGGTGCCTGCGAACGCCCTGGGGTACGTGAACGCCCACGCCACGGGCACGCCGGCGGGGGACGTGTCGGAGGCGCGCGCCCTGCGTCAGGTCCTCGGGGACGCGGTCGAACACGTGCCCGTCTCCGCCACCAAGTCGATGACCGGCCACCTGCTGGGTGCCGCGGGAGCCGTCGAAGCCATCCTGTGTGTGCGAGCACTCGAAACCGGCTGGCTGCCGCCGACGGTGAACCTCGAACATCCCGACCCGGAATGCAGCCTCGCCCACGTGGCCCGCAAGGCCATCCGGGCGGATCCCAAGGTCGTGCTCTCGAACTCCTTCGGTTTCGGGGGAACGAACGCTACCCTGATCTTCCGACGCTGGGAGGAATGATGGGGGATCCGATCTACCTGGGGGGCGATCACCGGGGCTTCGCGCTCAAGGAGGCCCTGGAGCAGCGTCTCCAGCAGGCGGGCTACGAGGTGCACGACTGCGGGCCCCACACGGCCGACGCGGTGGACTATCCGGATTTCGTGGCTCCCGCCGTCGCCGCGGTCTCCTCGGGACAGGCTCCCCGGGCCATCGTCATCTGCGGCAGTGGTCTGGGCGTCAGCTACACCGCGAACCGCTTCCCCCGGGTGCGCGCTGCCCTCGCCCACGACGTCGAAGCCGCGGAGGCGTCCCGTCGTCACAACGATGCCAACGTGCTCGCCCTCTCCGGAGATCGCCTGGACGGCGAGGCGGCCTGGTCCATCGTCGAGCGCTGGCTCGCGACGCCCTTCGACGGCGGTCGCCACGGTGCCCGGGTGGCGAAGATCGACGCGGTCGCTCGCCGCGCCTGGCGCGCGGAGCTCGGCCCTGGAGCCGCCCTCGCGCGCACCGACCCGGACATCCACCGCATCCTCGGCGCCGAGGCGAGGCGTCAGGCCCAGGGCCTCGAGCTGATCGCCTCGGAGAACTTCGTCTCCCTCGCCGTGCTCGAAGCGACGGGGT
The DNA here is from genome assembly GCA_039714895.1 of Myxococcota bacterium. GTDB lineage: Bacteria > Myxococcota_A > UBA9160 > UBA9160 > DASRUS01 > JBDLIK01. Next base: position 6,781 of record JBDLIK010000042.1, read on the forward strand.
CGGTGCTCACCAACAAGTACGCCGAGGGCTACCCGGGTCGCCGCTACTACGGCGGCTGCGAGGTCGTGGACGAGGCGGAGCGGCTCGCCATCGAACGCGCGAAGCAGCTCTTCGGCTGCGACCACGTGAACGTCCAGCCGCACTCGGGCTCCCAGGCGAACGAGGCCGTCTACCGAGCCGCCCTCGAAGTGGGCGACACGATCCTCGCCATGAACCTCGATCACGGCGGCCACCTGACCCACGGCAGCCCGGTCAACTTCTCGGGCAAGCTGTACCGGGTGGTGCCCTACGGGGTGAGCGAGGCGGACGAGCGGATCGACTACGACGCGCTGCGGCGCCTGGCCCGCGAGCACCGGCCCCGGCTCATCCAATGTGGCACCACCGCCTACTCGCGCGAGCTGGACTTCGCCGCCTTCCGAGAGATCGCCGACGAGGTCGGGGCGCCGCTCTTCGCCGACATCGCCCACATCGCGGGCCTGGTGGCGACGGGGCTGCACCCGACTCCGGTGGGCCACGCCCAGCTGATCTCCACCACCACCCACAAGACGCTGCGCGGTCCCCGCGGTGGGATGATCCTGTGCGACGCCGAGTGGGCTCGCAAGGTCGACAGCGCGGTGTTCCCGGGAGGGCAGGGGGGCCCCCTCATGCACGTGATCGCCGCCAAGGCGGTTGCCTTCCTGGAGGCGCTGGAGCCCGCCTTCCGGGAGTACTGCGCCCAGGTCCTCGAGAACGCCCGGGCCCTGGCCGCCGGTCTCGGGGACCAGGGCTTCCGCATCGTGTCCGGCGGCACGGACACCCACCTCTTCCTGCTGTCGCTGGTGGACCGCGACACCACCGGGAAGGCGGCCCAGATCGCGTTGGAGCGGGCCGGGATCACCGCCAACAAGAACATGGTTCCCTTCGACCCGCGCAAGCCGGCCATCACCTCGGGTCTGCGCCTGGGCACCCCCGCCGTCACCACCCGGGGCATGCGGGAGGCCGAGATGAAGGAGGTGGCCGGCTTCATCGCCCGGGCCCTCCAGCATCCCGGAGACCTCGAGACCCTCGACGCGATTCGGACCGAGGTGAGCGCGCTCTGCGACCGCTTCCCCCTCTACCCCTCCCTCGCGGGGGAGCCGGAGTGAGCGGTCGCCATCGCGCCGGGCGGACGGCTGGAATCCGCCGACCATGAGGTGTCCCTTCTGCAGCCACGCCGACAACAAGGTGATCGACTCCCGGCTCGGCCGAGAAGGGGGCGAGATCCGCCGGCGTCGCGAGTGCCTCGAGTGTGGTCGCCGCTTCACCACGCGTGAGCGGGTCGATGAGGTGCTCCCGCGCATCGTCAAGCGCGACGAACGCCGGGAGGACTACGATCGGGGCAAGCTCGCCGCGAGCATCCAGAAGGCCTGCGCCAAGCGCCCCGTGGGCGCCGATGCCCTGGATCGGCTGGCGGACCGGGTCGAACGGCGCCTGCAGGAGTCCGGGGAGCCCGAGATCTCGAGCCGCTTCGTGGGTGAGTGGGTGATGGAAGAGCTCACCGTGCTCGACGCCATGGCGGCGGCTCGCTTCGCTTCGGTCTTCCTTCAGTTCGAGAAAGCCGAGGACTACGAGAAGTTCTTTGCCTCCCTCCACGGTCCTCTCTCGCGCCGGGCGTGATGGACCCGGAGCGCGCCATGCGTCTGGCGCTCACGCAGGCCCGGCGGGCGTCCGGGCGCTCCTTTCCGAACCCGGCGGTCGGGGCGGTGGTCTTCCGGGGTGAGCAGATCCTGGGTCGGGGCTTCACCCGTCCCCCCGGCGGTCCCCACGCCGAGGTGGTGGCCCTCGATCGCGCCCGTCAGCGCCATGGGGTGGCCGCGCTGCGCGGCGCCAGCCTCGCGGTGACCCTCGAGCCCTGCTCGTTCACGGGTCGCACCCCGCCGTGCACCGATGAGATCCTGCGCGTGGGCATCCGCCGGGTGCTGGTCGGGCTCCGCGACCCCCATCCCCGGGTGCGCGGCCGGGGGCTCGCCCGGCTGCGTCGGCGGGGGGTGGCGATCGAGCTGGGGATCCTCGGGGCTGCCTGCCGGGAGCAGCACCGGGGCTTCCTCTCGGTCTGCGCCCGCGGACGTCCCTTCCTGAGCCTCAAGCTGGCGGCGACCCTGGACGGTCGCATCGCCACCCGGCGGGGCGAATCGCGCTGGATCAGCTCGCCGCGCGCCCGCCAGTGGGTGCAGGGCCTGCGGGAGAGGCACGATGCGGTGTTGGTGGGCTCCGAGACCGTGCGGGCCGACGATCCGGAGCTCGTCGCCCGCCGAGGTGGTCGCATCGTGCATCGGCCCGTCCGAGTCGTGGTGGATTCGAAGCTGCGGACCCCGCCCTCGTCGCGTCTGGTGCGGGAGGCGGCGTCGAGCCCGGTCTGGATCCTCGGCGCCCGAGATGCGGCGGCGTCGCGCCGCGCGGCCCTCGAGCGGCGGGGGGTGCGGGTGCTCGCGGTTTCGCGCCGGGGGCCTACCTTGCAGCTGCGTCGGGCCCTCGAGCGGCTGGCACAGGAGGGGATCACGACGCTGCTCTGCGAGGGCGGGGGCCGGCTGGCGGCCGCGCTGCTGCGGGGGGGACTCGTGGACGAGCTCCACTGGGTGGTGGCTCCGCGACTCCTGGGGGCCGACGCGAAGCCCGGCCTGGGGCCCCTGGAGATCCGGAGGCTGGCCGACGCGGTTTCCCTCGAGGGGCTGAAGGTGCGTCGGCTGGGACCGGATCTGCATCTGTGTGCGCGGCCCGCCGGTGGGGGAGGGGGAGGTTGAAGGTCTACCCGGCGCTGCGGGACGCCAGCGGCCTCCGCTTCGGGGTCGTGGTCTCGCTCTTCAACCACCTGATCAGCGCGAGCCTGCTCGAGGCCTGCGAGCAGGAGCTGCGCGAGCGTGGGGCGGCGGCGGAAGACGTGCACGTGGCGTGGGTGCCCGGCGCCTACGAGATCCCCCTGGTGGCCCGGCGACTGGCGGAGACGGGTCGCTATGCTGCCCTGGTGACCCTCGGTGTCGTGATCCAGGGGGCGACGCCACACTTCGATTACGTCTGCAGGGCCGTGACGGACGGTGTGCGGGAGGCCATGCGCGACACGGGCGTACCCATCGCCTTCGGGGTGCTCACCACCAGGGACGTGGATCAGGCGCTCGCCCGGGCGGGCGAGGGGAAGGGTGCGGAGGTGGCTCGCGCGGCAATCGAGATGGCGCGGCTGCTGCCGGCGCTCTCGGACCCGCCCAAGGAGGGGGTGTGACGAGCCGATCCGCATCCCGACGGCGCTCTCGGGAGGCCGCCCTCCAGGTGCTCTACGCGGCCGACGTCAAGGGCCGCGAGGGCAGCGAGAGCGTCCCGCTCGAGGAGGCCTTCGAGCGGGTGTCGGCGCATTTCGAGCTGCCCGAGGGCGCGCGTGCCTTCGCGAAGGAGCTCTGCTGCGGCGTCGCCTCGAACCGTGAAGACCTGGACCGCTCTCTCGCCGCCCACTCCGAGCACTGGCGCCTGGAGCGCATGGCGGCGGTGGACCGCAACATCCTGCGCCTGGCCGTCTACGAGCTGCTGAGGACCCCCACACCCGCCTCGATCGTGATCGATGAGGCGGTGGAGCTGGCTCGCCGCTTCGGGGGCGAACGTTCCCCGACCTTCGTGAACGGAGTGCTCGGCGCGCTCGCCCGCGAGGTGGCGGAGTGAGTCTGCTGCTCCGGGTGGAGGTGCTCGCTGCGCCCCTCGAGCGTGCCCGGGCAGACGTCCTGCTCGCCGGCTTCTTCGCCTCCGAGCGACCCCTGCGCGGAGGGGCCGGCCGCGCGGACTGGCGACTCTGCGGTCTCGTTTCCCGCCTGGTCCAGGAGGGCCGCATTCGGGGCGAGGAGGGAGAGGCGGCGTTGCTCCCCGGCGGGCCTGTCTTCATGAGTCCCCGCCTGTTGCTGGTGGGCTGCGGCGACTCGGCTGCGTTCGATCGTACCGCCCAACGACGCATTGCCACCGGCGCCCTCGCACGGACGGCGGCCCTGGGGGTGGAGAGCGTCGCCCTGGCCCTGCCCCTGGGTGGGACGAACCGGCTCTCGCTGGACTCCAGCACGCTGGCGCTGGTGGAGGGCGCCATCGGCGCGGGCACCCCGCTGCCGGTGCTCCGGCTGCTGGTACCCGAAGGCACCGAGAGGGGCATCGCCGGCGTCGTCGAGCGCTTCGGCCGCGGGCACCGGGGGGTCGATTTCGAGGTGATCCTCGGATCTCCCGCCGAGCCCCGGGCAGCCGGCGGCCCGTCTGCCTCGACCGCGTCGGACGCCAACGCCCTCTCCCGCGCCCCTTAAGTCGCGGTTCCGACGGCCGATCTTCGCTGCAAGGGGAGGATCGGATGAGCCTGGTGGGAAGTCTCGAGGACCTGGGCCTCGGCGAGATCCTCCAGATCATCAGCCTGTCCCGGAAGTCGGGGACCCTGCGTCTTCGCTCCGGCGAGGGCGAGGGGCACATCGTGTTCCGCGACGGCGAGATCCGCCGAGCCGCTCTCAAGGGCGAGCCCACGGATCTCGCGGAACTCCTCACCCGAAAACAGGTTCTACCGAGCGAGGAAGTGGATCGGCTGCTCGCCCACGCCCGCAGCGAGGCCGAGCCCTTCGAGGACCTCCTGCTCCGCCACGGCGTCGTGAGCGTCGAGCGCCTCGATGGCCTGCGCCTCGAGCACGTCGAAGGCGCGGTCCTCCGCATGTTCCGCTGGATCACCGGAGACTTCAGCTTCGAGGTGCACGCTGGACCCGGACCCGAGCCCCATCCCGGGGGTCTCACACTCTCGGGTGGCCTCAATCCGCAGTTCCTGGCCCTCGAGGGGACCCGTCTGCAGGACGAGGCGGGAAGGGTGGACGCGGAGGAAGGCCTCGAGCTGCCCTTCCACGAGCCGGAGCTCGAGGCCGAGCGGCGGCAAGAGCCTGCCAGATGGCTTCCCCGTCCACCCACCGCCATCGTGATCGAGCCCGACCTCGAGTGCCTGGAGACCGCCAAGAGTCTGCTCAGCGAGAGGTTCCTGCGGGTTCACGCGTTCCAGCGACCGGACCTCGGCATCGAACGCATCCGCCAGTACCTCGGACGCGGGTCCGTCCCGCTGGTCCTGCTCTCGGACCGCACCCCAGCCGACAGCCTCACCGGGGCACGGGACTGGAGGCAGATCCTGGGTCGCCTCAAGGCCCTGGCTCCGCAAATGCCAGTGCTGCTGATGGCCGAGGGGGGCGCCAGGCCCCGCCTGGATCCCGCGCTCGACGGGGTGGTGCAAAGGCCCGACGCCAAGAACCCCCGGGGCCTGCTGGCCAGCCTCGACGAGCTGCTGGAGCCGCCGGAGAGCACCGGGTCCAAGGGCGTCTGACCCAGACCCGTGACATGGGCGCAAGCGCCGGAGGCGCGCGCAGCTCCCGCAGGCGGTCTGCGGGTCTTGGCGGAAGTCCGCCCTATACCTCAAGAAATGCCCGGAGTCCGCCGATAGTCCGAGCGGCGCGATCCGCGCGCCGTGGGGGATCCATGAGACGCATCCTGATCGTCGAAGACTCGCCCACCATGTGCTCGCTGCTCGCGTCGGCCCTCGAGGAGCTCGAGGAGCCGGTGAAGGTGACCGCCGTGGCCAGCGGATTCGAGGCACTGC
>JBDLIK010000043.1:0-12289 GCA_039714895.1 Myxococcota bacterium
CGCCCGCCCGGGCGGAGCTCGACCGGATTCGCCAGGCGCTCGGCGAGCTCCAGGCGGAGCCCCACCCGGTGCTCGACCTGGCCGAGCGCTGGCTGCGCACGCGTCTGCCCCGGAAGGCACGTCGCACCCTGGTGCACGGCGACTACCGCGTCGGCAACGTGGTCTTCGACGAGAGCGGCGTGCGCTCCGTCCTCGACTGGGAGCTCGCCCGGGTGGGAGACCCCGTGGAGGACCTGGGCTGGCTGTGCACCCGGGCCTGGCGTTTCGGCCAGGAGGACCGTCCGGCGGGAGGTCTGGGCTCCCGCGAGGAGCTCCTCGACGCCTACCGTCGCGCGGGGGGCGAGGCCGTCGCCCCCGAGCACCTGCGCTTCTGGGAGGCGATGGGAACCTTCAAGGTCGCGCTGGTCTTCATCCAGCAGTCCTGGGTGTTCCTCTCGGGCCGGCTGCCCTCCCTCGAGCTCGCGTCCCTGGGCCGGCGCACCGCCGAGGCCGAGCAGGAGCTGGTGCGCCTGATGCAGGAGTCGCCGTGAACGATCGCCCGACGGGGGTCGAGCTGCTGCGCGCCGTCGAGCGCTTCCTCGAGCTGGAGGCCGTGCCCCACCTCGAGGGCCCGCTCCGCTTCCATGCAAGGGTCGCCGCCAACGTGGTGGCCATCGTCGCACGGGAGATCGAGACGGAAGAGACCCAGCTGGGCGAGGAGTGGGCGCGCCTGGCAGACCTGCTCGGCGAGGCGCGGGACGTCCCTTCCTCGCGCGATGCCCTGCGCGAGGCCGTCGCCCAGCGCACCGACGCCCTGGTCTCGCGCATCCGCGCCGGCGAGGCCGACGCCGGAGACTTCCGGGCGCGGGTGCTCGACCATCTGCGCCGGACCGTGGAGGCGAAGCTCACGGTCTCTCGCCCGCCGCGCCAGCGCGCCCGGCCGGCGAGCTCGTGAGCCCACCGCTCAGGCGAAGCGGCGTAGCTCGCGGCGCGCGATCACCATCTTGTGGACCTCGTCGGGTCCGTCGGCGATGCGCAGGGAGCGGCCGTGGCGCCACATCCCGGCGATCGGGGTGTCGTCGGTCATGCCCAGGGAGCCGAGGCATTGGATGGCCCGATCGAGCACGTTCATCATCATGTTCGGCACCACCACCTTGATCATCGAAATCTCCTGGCGGGCGTCCTTCTTGCCGTAGGTGTCCATCTTCCAGGCCGCGTAGAGGGTGAGGAGCCGGGCCTGATCGATCTCCATGCGCGAGGTCGCCACCCATTCCTGGACGAACTGCTTCTCGCCCAGCGGACCGCCGAAGGCCACCCGGTTGTTGGCGTGGCGGCACATGATCTCGAAGGCCCGCTCGGCCATGCCGATCGCGCGCATGCAGTGGTGGATGCGTCCGGGACCGAGCCGCGCCTGGGCGATCATGAAGCCCGAGTGCTCGGGACCGAGCCGGTTCGTCACGGGCACGCGACAGTTCTCGTAGCGGATCTCGCAGTGCCCTCCGCCCCCGGTGTGGCCCATCACCGAGACCGCACGGATCAGGTTGAACCCGAGGGTATCGGTGGGGACGATGATCTGGCTCTGGCGGGCATGGGGGGGAGCGTCCGGGTCGGTGGCGGCCATCACGATGGCGAAGGCGGCCCCGACGGCGCCCGAGGTAAACCACTTGTGTCCGTCGATCACGTACTCGTCTCCCTCGAGGCGGGCGACGGTCCGCAGCCCCGTGGGATCGGCGCCCGAGACCTCGGGCTCCGTCATGGAGAAGCAGGAGCGGATCTCGCCCTCGAGCAGGGGGATCAGCCAGCGCTTCTTCTGCTCGGGGGTGCCGAACTCGGCCAGGATCTCGGCGTTGCCGGTATCCGGGGCCTGACAGTTGAAGACCCGGGACGCGATCGGGCTGCGTCCCATGATCTCGCACAGCGGCGTGTAGTCGAGATTCGACAGGCCAGCCCCATGCTCCGCGTCGGGCAGGAAGAGGTTCCAGAGCCCGGCCGCCTTCGCCTTCGAGCGCATCTCCGTCATGATCTGTGGCTCGTGGTGCGGATCTCCGGAGGCCTCCAGCTGCTCCGCGTAGGTCCTCTCGTTGGGGTAGACGACGTCGTCCATGAAGCGGCGGAGCTGTTGCTCGACCTGCTGGGCGGTATCCGAGAGCTCGAAGTCCATGGTCACTCCAACGTCTTGGGCCGAAGGGCGCCCGGGGGGTCAAGGAATCACGCTCACCTTCACCGCGCCGGCCTGCTCGGCATCAGGCGCTGTCGAGGCGCTCCATGACCGCCCGCACCACCAACGGCCAGGCGATGGTGGCGTCGGCGAAGACTTCGGCGAAGCGCCCCCCCTCGCCGGGCGGGACGAACTTGCCCCAGGAGACCCCCTCGGTGTAGCTGCAGCCCGAGAGCCCGCCCCAGTGCTCGGGCTCGGGGCAGATGCGCACGGCGTATCGGTAGCGGCGCAGGGGCTCGGGCCGGCCCAGGCGCTTGCCGAGGATGTCGAGGTACGGCCCCACCTGCTGCGCCCAGTTGCGCGGGACGCCGCCGCCGATGGTGAAGATCCCGAGGGTCTCGTGCTGCCGGACGCGATCCGCGAAATCCTCGAGGTCGAGGAAGGGATCGAAGCGAACCGGCTCCGCTCGATCCGCCCGGATCCGCTGATAGATGGCGAGGTCCAGGCCGAGCTCGCAGTCCGTGAAGGCCGGAACGTAGATCGGGACCTGCTGCGCCAGGGCGCTCTTCAGGATGGAGCGCCCGGGGGCGTTCTTCTCGAGGTATTCGCCGAGCTTCCTGCAGACCAGCTGGCTCGAGAGGACGGCCCCGTCGGGAAGGTCGTCCAGGGCGTTCTGGAGGATCCGCTCCGTGTCGTCCAGATTCCGCTCCAACTCGATGGTGTCGTAGACGCGGTTGTAGCCACGCTCGTAGAGGTGCTCGTCGGACATCTCCGACCGGTGCTTGAAGTGGAGCAGGCCCGCACCCTCCACGAAGCCGTGGGTCATCAGTGCCCCCGTGGAGACGATGGCCTGCACCCAGCCGCGGTCGAGCATTTCGCAGAGCAGCAGGCCCTGCTTGGCGATGGTCATGGCCCCCGAGACCGTCACCACCCGGAAGCAGTCCGGGTCGCGCACCATCGCCTCGAGTACGTCGGCCGCCTCGCCCACCCTGCGGCCGCCGAAGGCGGTGTTCGCCATGGCGCGCACCAGGGAATCGATGCCGTCCGTCTTCGACGGGTCGAGGGGCGAGAGCGGGGTCAGGCCATCCTCGTGGCCGCGACCGAAGCTGGATTCGTCGCGGGGCTCGCGCATGGCGCGAGGCTAGCAGACGGCCGCGGGGCCTCTGGCGGCGGCTTCGAGCGCGTCGGGATCCGTCACCGGCGCCGAACACGAGAGACCGTGGCAGAGGTAGGCGGTGGGACGGCCGTCCACCGACATGCGTCCCGCCAGCCAGGCGGGATCGAGACCGGGCACCTCCAGCCCGCGTGGGTCCACCACCACCACCGCCTCTTCCGGCTCCAGCAGGCGGCGCGCCCGGGCGGCGAGCGAGGCGCGGGCGGCGTCGTCCGCGGCTCCCACCACCACCGCCACCGAGAGGCCTCGCTCCAGCCAGGCGGAGGCTCGGGCCAGCGTCGGAAACGCCCCCGGCGCACGTTCGAGCAGGAAGGCGTGGGTGCGAGCCACACGCTCGGCGACGCTGCGCAGCTCCCCCCGGCCGGAGAGCGTCGCCGCCCGCAGCAGTCCCAGCACCGCGAGTCCCGGGGAGTGGGGTGTGGCCCCGTCCGAGTCCGAGCGCGGACGCTCCGCCAGGCGCTCCCCATCCGTCGGAGTGAGGAAGAGGTCGCCCTCGTCCGGGTCGTAGAAGCGCTCCACCAGGTCCTCGGCCAGCGCCAGCGCCCGCCCGAGGTGGCGATCGCCGGCTCCGGCACGGTGGAGGTCGAGATGGGCCGCGAGCAGCGCGGCCACGTCGTCGAGGAAGGCGTTCGTGTGGGCCCGGCCCTCGTTGAAGACCCGCAGCAGTCGGCCGTCCGCATCGACGAGGCGGCGATCGACGAACTCCGCGATCTCCCGCGCGCAGTCCAGCATCGGCTCGTCTTCCAGCAGGCTCCCCGCGAAGGCCAGGCCCGAGATCGCGAAGGCATTCCACGAGGTGAGTCGCTTGCGGTCGGTCGCCGGCGGTACGCGTCGGCTCCGCGCCTCACGGAGCTGCTCGCGCTCGGTCTCCCAGACGGGACGAGGAGCGCGCTCGAGATCCCATAGGACCGTCGTTCCCCCCTCGAAGTTCCCCCCAGGCCCCACGCCGTAGGCGTGAGCGAAGGCCGACCCGCGCTCGCGTCCCAGCACCGCCTCCACCTCGGCCGGGGTCCACACGTAGAACTTTCCCTCCTCGCCCTCGCTGTCGGCGTCCTGACTGGCGTAGAAGCCGCCCTCCGGTCCGCGCATCTCCCGCTGCAGCCAGCGGAAGGTCTCGCGCACCGGCCAGGCCAGGGCAGCCTCTCGGGCGCCGCTGCGGCGCCAGGTCTCAGCGTAGGTGCGCAGGAGCAGGCCCTGGTCGTAGAGCATCTTCTCGAAGTGCGGAACGCCCCAGTGTCCGTCCACGCAGTAGCGGTGGAACCCACCCCCGAGGTGATCGTAGAGTCCGCGACGCGACATCTCTCGGCACGTGTGACGTAGGAACTCGAGGGTCGACTCGCGCTCCTGGGCGGGGAGCAGGCTCTGGGCGGCCAGCAGCGCGTCGAGACTGGTGGGGGTCGGGAACTTCGGCCCCGCGCCGAAGCCACCGTGCTCCCGATCCGCCGACGCCAGGATGGCGCGCGCGGCGGCCACCAGGGTGGGCGTGCCCGGCGGCTGCTCGGCCACGCCCCGGGGTCGGCTGCGCAGGGCCGCGAGGATGCGTCCGGCCTGCTCGTCCACGGAGACGCGCTCCGAGCGATAGGCGTGGGCGGTGGCTTCGAGCACCTGTCGGAAGGAGGGCAGCCCGTGACGCGGCTCGGGGGGGAAGTAGGTGCCCGCGTGAAAGGGGCGGCCGTCCGGGGTGCAGAACACCGTGAGCGGCCAGCCCCCGTGCCCGGTGAGGCGCAGCAGCACGTCCATGTAGAGCTGGTCGACGTCGGGCCGCTCCTCCCGATCGACCTTCACGTTCACGAAGAGCTCGTTCATGAGGCGGGCCGTCTCGGGCTCCTCGAAGGACTCCCGCTCCATCACGTGGCACCAGTGGCAGGCGCTGTAGCCCACCGAGACCAGCAGCGGCTTGTCGTCGTGGCGCGCGCGCTCGAGCGCTTCGGGGCCCCAGGGATGCCAGTCCACCGGGTTGTACATGTGCTGTCGGAGGTAGGCGCTCGTCTCACCCGCCAGCCGGTTGCTGGGTCGATCCGGGGCGGCCGGGTCGTCCATGGGACCGAGGCTAGCCGCCTTGACGGGACCCTGCTGAGGGACTACCCGATGCAGCGCTGCGGTTGTGAGCCCGCGGCCCAGAGGAGAACCGATGCAAGGCGACGTCTTCACCCGCGTGCTCCTGGTCCTCATCCTCGCCGGCCTGGCCGCTCTCCTCGCGCAGGGGTTCCGCGGGAAGGACGGGAGCGCCTCCGGCCGTGGACGCTTCTCGATCACGGTGGTGCGCGCCGGTCGGAGCTTCGACGTGGTGCGCACCGACACCCAGAGCGGGGAGGTCTGGCGCGCGCCGGTCAACGGCCAAGCGCCCTGGGCGTCCATCGGCCTGGCCGGGGAGGCCGCGGATCCGCCGCCCGCCCCGCCCGCGGCGGCCCCGCCCGAGCCGACACCCGAGGTCCCGACTCCCTAGTCCTCGCGCGCGGTCCTTCGGGCGGGCGCTACCTTGCCTGCATGATCGACCTCGTGCTGGTACCCGGACGCGACCGCTCGCTGCTTCGCCGCCATCCGTGGGTCTTGTCGGGCTCCGTGGCAAGGAGCGTCGGCAACGCGGAGGGGGGCGCGCTGGTGCGTGTGCTCTCGGCGGAAGGCGAGCCCCTCGGCTTCGGGCATCTCTCGCCCCACTCGGTGATCCGCGTGAGGATGGTGGCCTTCGGCAAGGAGGCTCCGGCGGACAGCTGGCTGGAGGACCGGATCCAGGCTGCCGTCCGCCGACGCGGCGAGGATCCGCTGCTGGCCGATCTGGAAGGCCTGCGGCTGGTCAATGCCGAGGGCGACGGTCTCCCGGGCCTGGTGGTGGACCGTTATGGCGACTGTCTGGTGGTGAAGCTCTCCTCCGCGGGCATGGCGAATCTCCGTCAGCCGATCGCCGAGGCGCTGCGGGCCGTGCCCGGGGTGTCCCGGGTGCTCGAGCGCGCGGACGCCGTGGCAGCACGGCAGGAAGGATTGGCCATCCGGGAGGGAGTCTGGTTCGGGGAAGAGCCCGAGGCGCTCCTCACCCTGCACGAGCGCGGCCGACGCTACGAGGTCGACGTTCGGCACGGCCAGAAGACCGGCTTCTATCTGGACCAGCGCGAGGCGCGAGACCTCGTCCAGCGTCTGGCGGACGGGCGCCGGGTCCTCGATCTGTTCTCGTACACGGGTGGCTTCGCTGTGGCGGCCGTCCGGGGCGGCGCCCACAGCGTCACCCTGGTGGACTCCTCCGAGCCCGCGCTCGCACTCGCGAGGCGCAACCTCCGGGCCGCGCCCGAGGTGGAGAGTCGCTTCGTCGCCGCCAACGCGTTTCGCTTCGTGCGCGCCGACGACGCGCTCTACGACCTGCTGGTGGTGGATCCCCCGCCCCTGGCGAGACGCCGTCGCGATCTGGCGCGTGCCACCCGGGCCTACAAGGACGTGATCCTCCACGCCCTGCACCGAGCAGCGCCCGGCGCATTCCTCCTGGTGTTCAGCTGCTCGCACCACGTGGGTGCCGACCTGTTCCGGAAGGTCGTCTTCGCCGCCTCTCTCGATGCCGGGCGGCCCGTCCAGGTGCTCGGGACCCTGGGGCCACCCTCGGACCATCCGGTCTCCCTCGACCATCCCGAGGGCGACTACCTGTGCGGCCTGCTGCTGCGCGCATGATTCCCCGCGATCCCGCCCTCCAGCTGGTCCTGGAACGTGCGAGAGGCTTCGTCGAGGATCGCGGTTCGCGGTTCGAGAGCCTGCGGGTGGCGGCGCTGATGGGTGAGGGCGACGCCGTCCGAGCGCTTCTCCACCAGCTGGAGGCGTTGCAGGAAGCCTCGGGCGCGCTGACGAGCCTCGAGGAAGGCGGCCGCCCCGACGTCTCCTCGAGCGCCGCCGCCCTCGAGCTGCTGGCCGACCTGCGGCTGCTGGCGCTTCCCTGCGCGGAGCGGGCGGCCCGCTTCCTCATCTCCGAACAGCGGCGCGACGGTTCCTTCGAACCCCGCCCGGGTGCCGGAGAGGAGCTCTGTCTGCGTTTCTCGGGGAGGCTCGCCGCCACCCTCGCGCCCATGGCCTGCGTACCGCTGCGTGTCCTCGACGGCCTCGGAGGCTACCTCGGCGAGCGGTTCTCTCCGGAGCGGATCGGCGGGGGTCGCTTCGAGGACCTGGCCGCCTTCCTGCCCTTTTTCACCCTCCATCCCCACGAGCTCGGTGACAGCGCGCTCCAGTGGTGCGGGCGGGAGCTCGAGCGGGGCTACCGAACGAGGGCGTTGGCGCCTCTGGAGGCGGCCCGTCTCTTTCTGCTCTGCGACGCGCGCTCGCTCCCGGCCGCTCGCCTCGACGCGTCCGAGCTCGTCCGGGTGATCCGCGGCCGCCAGGCCCCGGACGGTGGCTTCGGCAGCTGCGAGGACCCGCCCGGCTCGCGGCTGGGGGAGACCCTGGAGTCGACTCTGGCGCTGGTCCGGCTCGGCTGAGCGCCTTGCACGGTGTCGCCGACCACGGCAGGCTCGGGCCTCCGCCGGAGGAGCCCATGATGAACCTTGCTGCCATCCACGAGGCCATCGCCAGCGCCGTGCCCGATCGCGAGTGCATCGTCTTCGGCGAGCGCCGCTATAGCTGGGCCCAGGTCACCGAGCGGACGCGCCGCCTGGCCGACGTGCTGCGCCGCCACGGGCTGGGGCACCACACGCCTCGCTCGGAGCTCTCCAACTGGGAGTCGGGTCAGGACCACCTCGCGCTGTATCTCCACAACGGCAACGAGTACCTCGAGGGCATGCTCGGCGCCTTCAAGGCGCGCACGGTTCCCTTCAACGTGAACTACCGCTACGTCGAGGAGGAGCTCGTCTATCTCTTCGACAACGCCGATGCGAAGGCCGTGATCTATCACGCCGCCTTCGCACCCACCCTGGCGGGGATCCGGGACCGGCTCCCCGAGGTGAAGCTCTGGCTGCAGGTGGACGACGGCTCCGGCGAAGCGCTGCTCCCCGGGGCGCTCCCCTACGAGCAGGCTCTGGCCGAGGCGGAGCCGCGACCGCCCGAAGGGCTTTGTCCCGACGATCTCTACATCCTGTACACGGGCGGGACGACGGGCATGCCCAAGGGGGTCCTGTGGCGCCAGGAGGACATCTTCCACGCAGCGCTCTATGCGGGCTCGGCCAGCGGCTCGCTCGCGGAGATCGTGGAGCGCGCACGCAGCGGCGGCATCCGTTCGCTCCCGGCTCCCCCCTTCATGCACGGTGCCGCCCACTGGGCGTCGTTCAACATGTGGCACATCGGCGGGACCGTGATCGTCCAGTCCGATCCCCTGCGTCTCGACGCCCACGACGTCTGGTCCACGGTGGAGCGGGAGAAGGTCAACCACCTGCTCATCGTCGGAGACGCCTTCGCGAGGCCGCTGCTCGACCAGCTCGCACGCCACCGCTACGACCTCTCATCCCTGGCCCTGATGAGCTCCGGCGGCGCCATCCTCACCGCGGCCCTCAAGGACGAGTTCCTGGAACACCTGCCGAACCTGCGCATCATGGACGCCCTCGGCTCCTCCGAGAGCGGAGCCCAGGCGGCGACGGTGGCCACCGCGGGCCAGAAGGCCCAGACCGGGCAGTTCGCCATGACCCCGGGCAACCTGGTGTTGAAGGGGGATCTGTCGGGGGCCGTGATCGCCGGGTCCGACGAGGAGGGCTGGCTCGCTCGCGAGGGCCACATCCCCCTCGGCTACTACAAGGACGAGGAGAAGACGCGGCGCACCTTCCCGGTGGTCGCCGGCGTCCGCTACGCCATCCCGGGAGATCGCGCGAAGGTGGAGGCAGACGGCACCCTGCGCCTGCTCGGTCGCGACTCGGTCACGATCAACACCGGGGGTGAGAAGGTCTTCGCCGAGGAGGTGGAGCACGCCCTCAAGCACCACCCCGGCGTCTACGATGCGGTGGTCGTGGGCACTCCGAACGAGCGCTTCGGTCAGCAGGTGACGGCCCTGGTCCGGCTCCGGGAGGGTGCGCGCGTCAGCGAGGACGAGCTGCGCGGGATCTCGCGCGAGCACATCGCAGGCTACAAGGTCCCTCGGGCATTCGTCTTCGTGGACGAGATCGTGCGCTCTCCCAGCGGCAAGGCGGACTACCGCTGGGCGCGGGCCACGGCCCTGGAACACCTGGGCAAGCCCTGAGAGCCCTTCTATTGGATTGCGTCGCAGAGGGAGTGCACGCGGGCGGCGTTCACGCCGAGATCGCCGCGGCCGTCTCGAGAGCGTGAGCGGATGTCCACCTGGGAGCCCTCTCCGGACGGTCGGACCCTCACCACCACGTCGTCCACGAAGCGGAAGACGGCCGAGACGTGCTGCCCCTCCAGGGTTCCTGCGTCCGGATCGACGCTCACCACCTCGAGGCCGAGCTCCTCCGCCGCCAGCCGTGCGCGTTCGAGGGCCTGGGCGGGGGCGAGCGAGAGCTGCACGGTCGTGAGCTCCGGGTAGGCGTCTCGCTGCAGGGACGCGAAAGACTCCCCGGGGTAGGGCATCGGAGTTCCCACCTCGGCGGGTGCTACGGCGAAGACCGGCGGATCGCTGGGGTTGGTGGTGATGTCGTTGATCACCGGCAATCCCGCGGTGGGGGCGGCCGCGACCGCGACGATGGCGAGCATCCCCGCGCCGCCGGCGGTCCCCAGCACAGCGTGTCCCCGACCCGCTCGCCCGGTGGTGGTGCGGGTGCGGAGCAGTCCCACGACGCCCAGGACGAGCGCCACGGGGGCGAGCACCACGCCCAGGGTGAAGATCCGGAAGCCGATGAAGGGGGAGACCAGGCCGGTCATGGAGCCCAGCGCCCCGAGGCCGGCGGCTGCCAGCGCGAGGAACCCCAGCCATCCGGACGCGGCGGCCACGAGCGAGCGGCCCATCTTGAATCCCTCCGAGGCCGGCCGGACGATACCACAGCACGGTCGCCGGGTTCGCCGCAGGCGCTGTGGTAGGATGCGCCCCTTCGTCGCACCGCACGCTGCGCCGGCTTGCCGGACGCGCACTGCGGGGAGGAGAGGCGTGAGCGAGCCGGTCCGCCTGGAGATTCGGGAGCACACGGCACTCGTCGTGCTGAATCGCCCCGACGTCCTCAACGCCCTCGACCGGGCAACCCTCGAGGCGCTCCACAGCCGGGTGGGGGAGGCGGGCAGCAATCCACAGGTCCGCGCCGTGGTGGTCACCGGCGCCGGGAAGGCTTTCGCGGCGGGCGCGGACATCCAGGAGATGAGCGGGTTCGGACCGGCCGAGGCCGAGGCCTTCAGCCGGCTGGGGCACGCGGCCTTCGCGGCGCTCGAGGCGCTCGCCATCCCCACCATCGCGGCCGTCAACGGCTTCGCGCTGGGCGGAGGCTGCGAGCTGGCCTGCGCGTGCGACTGGATCTACGCGGCGCGCCGCGCGCGCTTCGGACAGCCGGAGGTGAAGCTCGGGCTGATCCCGGGCTTCGGGGGCACCAGCCGTCTGGTGCGCCGGGTGGGCGCCGCGTGGGGCAAGGAGCTCGTCCTGTCGGGGGACCCCATCGGCGCGGAGACGGCTCTGCGCATCGGCCTCGTGAACCGCGTGTGTGAAGACGACGTGGTGGAGGCGGCCCTCACCACGGCGGCGGCGATCTCCGAGCGCGGCCCCGTGGCGGTGGCCGCCGCCAAGCGCGTCATCCAGGAGGGGCAGGGCGCGGACGTCCGGGTGGCCCACGCCCTCGAGCAGGCGGCCTTCGGAGGCGTGTTCGCCAGTGAGGACGCCCGGGAGGGGCTCGACGCCTTCCTGGTCAAGCGCGGCGCGAAGTTCCGCGGCCGATAGACCCGCGGATGGGGGAGAACCAGGCGGCGCCCACGCGCTTCGGGGGATGGCGGCTCCTGGCCCTGACCCTCGGCCTCGTCGGCGGTTTGATCGCCCTGCTCCTCGAGGTGCTGGGCACGGGAGAAGACGGTTGGCGGGCCGTGGTCCGGGTCACCGCAGCCGTCTCCCTCGGCCTGTTCCTCGTGGCGTACCTGGCGTCCTCGCTGCGGCGGCTGCGTCGGGGGCCCGCCACTCTCTGGCTGCTCCGCAACCGCCGCACCTTCGGTCTCGGCTTCGCCGTCTCCCACTTCTGCCACCTCGCCGCGATCCTCCAGCTCTCGCGCCTCCTCCAGCAGGCCCCGAGACCCGAGCTGATCGTTCTCGGGGGCGTCGGCGATCTCCTCGTATTGGCCATGGCCGCGACTTCGTTCGATCCAAGCGTCGCCTGGCTGGGGGCGCGCCGCTGGAACCAGCTCCACACCCTGGGGATCCACTACGTGTGGGGTGTCTTCATCCTCACCTACGCCGGCGCAGCGAGCCAGGGCGTCCGGCTCTTCCCCGTGCTCGCCTGCGCGGCGCTGTTCGGAGCGCTCGGCCTGCGCATCGTCCTGCGTGTGCGCCGCGTTGCCCGCGTGATCGACGGGCCTCAGGCGGGGTAGCCGTCTGCGTAGGGGAGGCGCTCTGCGGTGGCCTCGATGGCGTCCCCCGCCTCGCGCAGCACCTCGGTGGCGTTCCAGGTTCCCGCCAGCAGCTGCTGGCGGGCGCCCTCGGGCTTGGCGGCCGGGTGCACCCCGGCCCTCGAGGTCACGGTGAGCCCGACGAGGTCCACCTCGATCTCGGATTCGGGATCGGCGTGAACCGCGTCCATCAGCGCTTCGAGGTGCTCCTCGTCCAGCGTCACACAGGGCAGCCCCAGCGCCAGGCAGTTTCCGAAGAAGATCTCGGCGAAGGACGCGCCCACGAAGGCGTCGAAGCCGAAGCGCATCAGCGCCTGGGGGGCGTGCTCCCGGGACGAACCACAGCCGAAGTTGCGGCCGACCACGAGGATGTTGGCGCCGGTGAAGCGTTCGTCGTCGAGGGGGTGGTCACCCTTGGCGTGGGCCCGATCGTCCTCGAAGGCGTGCTCGCCGAGACCCTCGAAGGTGACGCAGCGCAAGAACCGCGCGGGGATGATGCGGTCGGTATCGATGTCGTGGCCGCGCAGCACGCAGCCCCGCCCCTTCACCTTCTC
>JBDLIK010000044.1:0-12223 GCA_039714895.1 Myxococcota bacterium
CGACCTTCATCGAGGCGCGGCTCGAAGCGGGTGCCGCCTTCCCGGGTCACCGACTCGAGCTCGCTGCGATCGTGCCAGAAGCCCACGGCCAGGCCCGCGAGGGCCGCGGCGCCGAGAGCCGTCACCTCCAGCACCTTCGGACGCAGCACCGGAAGCCCCAGTAGATCCGCCTGGAACTGCATCAGGAAGTCGTTGCCGCAGGCGCCGCCATCCACCCGCAACGACTCGGGGTGCAGGCCCGAGTCGGCCGCGAGACACTCGACCACATCCACGGTCTGGTAGGCGATGGCCTCGAGGGTCGCCCGGATCAGATGCTCGCGGGTGGTCCCTCGGGTGATCCCGACCACGGTGCCCCGGGCCCGCTCGTCCCAGTAGGGCGCCCCGAGACCGACGAAGGCCGGCACCAGATAGACCCCGCCCGTGTCCTCCACGGATCGAGCGGCCGCTTCGGTCTCGGCCACGTCCCGGACCAGTCCCAGACCGTCTCGCAGCCACTGCACGGCCGCACCGGCCACGAAGATGCTGCCCTCGAGGGCGTACTCCACCTGACCCGAGAGCCCCCACGCCATGGTGGTCACCAGGCCGTTCTTCGAGCGGGGGGCCTGACTCCCGGTATTCATCAGCAGGAAGCAGCCGGTGCCGTAGGTGTTCTTCGCCGCCCCGGGCGAGAAGCAGCCCTGGCCGAAGAGTGCCGCCTGCTGATCACCGGCCATCCCGGCGATCGGGATCTCGCCCCCGAACCACTCGGGGTCGGTGGTGCCGAGCACGCCGCTCGAGTCGCAGACCTCGGGGAGCATGGCCCGGGGGATGCGCAGCTCTCCGAGCAAGAGGTCGTCCCAGTCGCACTCGTGGATGTTGTAGACGAGGGTGCGCGAGGCATTGGAGAACTCGGTGGCGTGCACCCGACCCCGGGTGAGGCGGTGCACGAGCCAGCTGTCCACGGTGCCGAAGGCCAGCTCGCCGCGCTCCGCGCGGGCCTGGGCCCCCGGGACGGCGTCGAGGATGAAGCGGACCTTCGTACCCGAGAAGTAGGCATCGATCACGAGGCCGGTGCGCGCCCGCACCTCTTCCTCGAGGCCCCGGGCCCGCAGCTCGTCGCACAGCGGTGCGGTCTGGCGAGACTGCCAGACGACGGCCGGGTGGATGGCCGCCCCCGTCTCGCGATCCCAGACGACCGCCGTCTCGCGCTGGTTGGTGATGCCGATGGCGGCCACGTCCTCGGCTCGGGCTCCGGCCTTCTCCAGGACTCCGCGCCCCGCGCGCAGCTGGGAGTCCCAGATCTCCTCGGCGTCGTGCTCGACCCAGCCGGGCTTCCGGAAGTGCTGGGGAAACTCGCGCTGATCGATGGCCGCAGCGCGGCCCTCGGAGTCGAAGAGGATGGCCCGGGACGATGTCGTCCCCTGGTCGAGCGCCATCACGAAACGGCTCATGGCCTTCTCCTGTGGTTGCGAGCAGGGACGGCGCGGCTAGGAATCGTCGAACAACGCGGCCACGAACTCGTCGGCCGAGAAGTCCCGCAGGTCGTCGACCCCTTCCCCCACACCCACGTAGCGCACGGGGATGCCGAACTCGTCCGCGAGCCCGACGAGCACGCCGCCCTTGGCGCTGCCATCGAGCTTGGTGAGGGCGAGCGCCGTGATGGGAGCCGCCTCGGCGAAGACCCGCGTCTGCGAGATCGCGTTCTGCCCGGTGTTGGCGTCGAGCACCAGGAGCGTCTCGTGCGGCGCGTCGGGGAGATCCCGCCCGATCACCCGGACGATCTTGCGGAGCTCTTCGAGGAGCGGCTCCTTGGTCTGCAGTCGGCCGGCCGTGTCGATGATCGCGACGTCGACCTTCCGGGCGATGGCGGCCTTCACCGTGTCGAAGGCCACCGCCGAGGGATCCCCTCCGGAGGGTCCGGTCACCACTTGGCAGCCCACGCGCTCCCCCCAGATCTGGAGCTGCTCCCCGGCCGCGGCGCGGAACGTATCCCCGGCGCCGAGGATCACCGAGCGACCCTCCCGTCGGTAGCGCGCCGCGAGCTTGCCGATGGTGGTGGTCTTGCCCGATCCGTTCACCCCCAGCACCAGCACCACGTGGGGCGAGCCCGGCGACACCGGCCCAGGCTCCACCGTGCGAAGCTTGGCGGCGACGCTCTCGCGCAGCACTTCCCGCACCCGCGCTCCATCCCCGCCGCTGGCCTCCTTGCGCACGGCCCGAAGCAGGCTCTCGGCCGTCGCGACGCCGAGGTCCGCTCCGAAGAGCAACGCTTCGAGCTCGTCGAGAACCCGCGCGTCCACCCGCCGGCCGGCCAGCAGCCGGTCGACCCTGCCCACCAGCACGTCCTGGGTCCGCGCCAGCCGCTCGCGCAGGCCCAGCGGGCGGACGGGCTCCGGCTCGGCTGCCGCGGGGGCGTCCGCCGGAGTGGGCTCCGCCGGCTCCGGCGCTGCGAGGTCTCGCTTCCGGCCTCGCGCATAGAGGAAGAAGCCCAGCAGGACGTACAGTCCGGCGGCGAAGAGGGTCAGGAGAACCGGGCGCTCATCCACCAATCGGGCGAAGGGCTCGAGAAGCTCGGCCACCATGGCGCGCGAGCATACCAGTCAGCGCCGGCAGGCGCGCGCAGCGAGGCAAGCCCGCCGCAGGCGGGCGCGCAGTGAGCCGAAGGCGAACGAAGCGGGCGCCCGCAAGGATTGCCAAGCGAAGCCTGTGGTGCGAGCTGGCGTTCCGCCAGCGGGCGGACCCACAACTTGCAAGCGCCGGAGGCGCGCGCAGCGAGGCGCAGCCGAGCGAAGCCTGTGGTGCGAGCTGGCGTTCCGCCAGCAGGCGGACCCACAACTAGGCGGTGGCTTCCGCCAGCTCCACCGAGACCAGCTTGGAGACGCCCTTCTCCTCCATGGTCACGCCGTAGAGCACGTCGGAGACTTCGATGGTCCGCTTGTTGTGGGTGATGATCAGGAACTGCGATTCCTTCGCCATCTCGCGCACGATGTCGTTGAAGCGCCCCACGTTGGCGTCGTCGAGGGCTGCGTCCACCTCGTCGAGCAGGAAGAAGGGCGATGGCCGCACCTGGAAGACCGCGATCAGCAGGGCCAGGGCGGTGAGCGTCTTCTCCCCGCCGGAGAGGAGATTCACGTTCTGAAGCCGCTTGCCCGGCGGCTGCGCCATGATCTCGATGCCCGCCTCCAGGACGTCCTCCGACTCGGTGAGGGAGAGGCCGGCCTTCCCACCCCGGAACAGCCGTGGGAAGTTCTCCCGGAAGCACGCGTCCACCGCGTCGAAGGTCTCCTTGAACCGGCGCCGGCTCGTTCGGTTGATGCGGGCGATGGCCTCGCGGAGCTGGCTGACGCTTCCCTCGAGATCCGAGCGCTGCTCCGAGAGGAAGCGGAAGCGCTCCCCGAGCTCCTCGTGCTCGTCGATGGCGGAGAGATTGACCTCTCCGAGGGATTCGAGACGCGAGCGCGTTTCGCGCACGAGCTTCTCCCGCTCCGGCTGGGGGAGCCCGGCGATCTCGGCCCAGCTCGGACCGGATTCGCGACCCGCCTCCGCCTCGGTGCCCTCACCCGGCTCGTCGGGCTCCTCTTCGTCGACACTCTCGGGAGGCGCCTCGCTCGGGCTCCAGCTGGCGAGGTCGATCCCCCAGCGCTCGCGCACCGACTCCTCGAGGTGCGAGAGACGCATTTCGGTCTCGCGCTGGGTGAGCTCGGCCTGTCCGGCGGCCTCGCGCTTCGAGCCGAGCGTCACCCGCAGCTCGCGGACGTGCTCCTCGAGCGTCCGCGCCTCGGCGGCCGCTCGCTCGTAGGCATCGCGCCGCTCGTCGTGGCTCTGCCGGGCGCCCTCTTCCTCTTCGAGACCCCGGGTGAGCTCGGCCTCGGCGGCCTCGATGGCCGACGCAAGCTCGCCGCGCCGGGCGTCGGCCGCGCGGGTCTCCTCCTCCCGGCGTTCGATCCACTGGAGGGTCTCGCGACGCGCTGTGGCCGCCCGGTCCCGGGCCTGACCCAGTCGCTCGCAGCGCTCGGCGCGGCCGGCGTGCTCGACCCGCCGCTCGCCGAGCGCCGCCTGGAGCCTCGACACCTCCCGATTCGCCGAGCCGATGCGCAGGGCACGGGCCTCGACGCTGCGCTGGCGGTCGGACCGCTGGTGACGGGCTTCCGCCAGCGACTCCTCCAGGCGGGCCTGCTCGGCGACGAGCGAATCGATCTGTGCCAGCAGGCCCGAGCGCTCGGCGAAGCGACCCTCCTGGGCCTCCCCGATGGCCTTGGCACGCTCGCGGGTCCGCTCGAGGTCCTTCTCCCGGTTCGCCACGGCGAGGGCGGCGGTGTGGTGCCGGTTGCGCAGGTTGTCGAGCTCCTCCCCGGCCCGCTCGAGCTCGGACTCGGCGGCCACGGCCTCCGGTTCGAGCGCGATGACCCGGGCCTCGAGCTCCGCCACCTCCCGGTCGAGCTCCCGGAGCTCGCGCTGGCGGGCCAGCAGGCCACCGGCATCGTTCCCGGCGCCCCCTCGCACCACGCCGTCGGCGCCGAG
Source organism: Myxococcota bacterium (assembly GCA_039714895.1). Taxonomy (GTDB): domain Bacteria; phylum Myxococcota_A; class UBA9160; order UBA9160; family DASRUS01; genus JBDLIK01. The sequence goes on from JBDLIK010000044.1 coordinate 4,501, forward strand.
CACGTCTCCGGCGGGAGTCACGAAGGTGGCGGGCAGTCGACCTTCGCCGTACACGGAGAGCACCTCGGCGAGGTCCTCCACCCGGTTGACGCCGCCCAGCAGCGCACGCACCACCTCTTCGTAGCCCTCGCGCACCCGGACCCGATCGAGAAGGGGCTCGCCCAGCGGAACGAAGCCCACCGGCGCGGCCTCGGCGTGGGGCTGCGCGACGAGCACGGCGCACCCCGCTCCTGCTTCGCGCAGCGCGCGGAGGGCCTCGAGCGCGCCCTGGGGCCGCTCGACCAGCAGAGCCCCGGCGCGATCCGCCAGCACCGCCTCCAGCGCGGCCTCGTCCTCGCGTGCGACCTCCAGAACGTCGCGCAGCACGGCGCGCAGGCCGATGCGCCGGCCCAGGCCTTCGCCCCCCTCGAGCAGATGCCGGGTGCCCCCCTGCAGGTCCTGGCGCTGCTGCACGATCTCCCGCAGCGACTCGAGACGGGCCCGTCGCACCTCGCGGCCTTCCCGGGCGCCGCGCAGGGCTTCGGTCGCCTCCCGGGCTCGAGCCCCGGCTCGCTCGTGGGCCGTCAGGGCGTCGCGCAGGGCCACCATCAGCCGGTCACGCTCGCCCAGCAGCTGCCTCAGGCCCTCCTCGTCCTTGCGCTGGGCCACGCTCGCCTGGGAGGCCTCGCCCTGCTGGACCTCGAGCAGCTCGTCGGTACTGCGCAAGGACTGGGCGATCTCCGCGCGGCGGTCGGCTCCGCTGGCGAGCCGATCCTCGCTGCGTGCGATGCCGGTCAACACCTCGACCAGCGCCGCCTGGCTGCTCTCGCGTTCGGCCTCGAGACTGCGCAGCTCCTTCTCGGCCGCCTCAGCCTCGGTCTGCGCCCGTCCCACCCGGTCGAGCTCGGCCGCGAGCCCGGCCTCCAGGGGTGTCAGCTCGTCCTCGAGCTCGGACAGCTCCCGGGCCGCGGCCTCGCTCTGCTCCCGGAGGCGTTCGATCTCTCCGCCTCGGGATTCGTTGGCCTCCGCCAGGGACGCCCGCTCGCGGCGATCGTAGGAGATACTGCTCTCCAGCTCGCGGATGCGGCTGCGCAGCTCGAACAGTGTCTCGCTGCCCTGGCCCAGGTGCTTCTCGCGCTCGGTCAGGTTGAGGCGCAGGCGCTCGAGCTCCGCTTCGCGCTCGGCCACCTGGGCCTCGCCGCCGGTCACCTCGTCCCTCAGCGAGACCCGCCGGCGGCGGGCAGCCTCCACCTCGGTCTGCAGGGATGCGCGCTCGTCCGCAGCCAATGAGAGCTCGAGCTGGCGCAGCCGCTCGCGCAGGCGCTTGTAGCGGGCCGCCTTGCGGGCCTGCCGCTCGATGGAGGAGATCTGGCGGCGGATCTCGCCGAGCACGTCCGTCACCCGCAGCAGGTTCTGCTCGGTGGCCTCGAGCTTCCGCTCAGCCTCGCGACGGCGGGCCTTGTACTTGCCGATGCCCGCGGCCTCCTCGATGAGCGCCCGGCGCTCCTCGGCCTTGGCGGAGACCACCTGTGCGATCTGGCCCTGCTCGACGATCGTGTAGCCCCGGGTCCCGATCCCCGTATCCCGGAAGAAGTCGAGGACGTCCCGCAGCCGAGTCGGAACCTTGTTGATCAGATACTCCGACTCGCCGCTGCGATAGAGCCGGCGGGAGATCTGGATCTCGGAGAACTGGGAGAAGGCGGCCGGGGCCATCCCCGCCGAGTTATCGAAGCTGAGGACCACCTCGGCCATCCCCAGCGCGGCCCGCGAGTCCGAGCCGGTGAAGATCACGTCCTCCATGCCCCGACCGCGCAGCCGCCGGGGGGACTGCTCCCCCATCGCCCAACGCATGGCGTCCACGACGTTGGACTTGCCGCAGCCGTTGGGCCCGACGATGGCCGTGATCCCCGGTCTGAACTCGAAGACGACCTTGTCGACGAACGATTTGAAGCCCTGGACCTGGAGAGACTTGATGCGCAACCGAACCTCGAGCGGCCCGCCCGGGCGCGAGCCCGCACCGGGCGGTCCCGCAGCCAGCGGCGATGTAAGGGGGGTCGGCTCGGAGGAACCCTGGGGGGCCGCAGATTGTTACCACCCCGCAGGGGGTCTTCGCAAGAGAATCACCCGAGGGGACCGTCGGAAGCGGCGACGCGCTCCCGGATCTCTGCCGGGGGCGCTGAAGCGGCCTCGTACTGGAGCCGGTAGAGCCGGGCGTACGGCCCTCCGGAAGCCAGCAGCTGGGCGTGGGGACCGGACTCCACGATCCGCCCGGCTTCGAGCACGTAGATGCGGTTGACGTCCTCGATGGTCGAGAGGCGGTGGGCGATCACGATGGCGGTCTTGCCCTCCATCAGGACGTGGATGCCCTGCTGGAGGAGCGCCTCGGTCTCCGTGTCGATGGAGCTGGTGGCCTCGTCGAGCACCAGGACGTCTGCGCCGTGGACCAGGGCCCGGGCGAAGGAGAGGAGCTGGCGCTGGCCCGTGGAGAAGTTGTTGCCTCGCTCCCGGACCTCGGCCTGATACCCCCGGGGCAACCTTTCGATGAAGCTGTGTGCCTCGACGGCCCGGGCGGCCCGCTCGATGGCCGCCACGTCGATGTCCTCCCGCCCCAGACCGATGTTCTCTTCCAGGGTTCCGCTGAACAGGAACACGTCCTGCAGGACCATGGCCACCCGGCGGCGCAGCTCGCTCTGCGGCAGGTCCCGCAGCTCCACGCCGTCCAGCAGGATGCGGCCGCGCTGGATCTCGTAGAGACGGGTGAGGAGCTGGATGATCGTCGTCTTGCCCGCGCCCGTGGCTCCCACCAGGGCCACGCGCTCCCCCGGCTCCACCCGGAACGAGACCCCGCGCAGCACCCAGTCCTCTCCCTGGTAGGCGAACCAGACATCCTGGAACTCGACGGCCCCCCGCGCTCCGGCGACGGGGCGCGCGGGGGCGGGCGCCGGGGCGTCGACGATGGCCGGCTCGGTGTCCAGGAACTGGAAGATCCGCTCGCAACTCGCCATCGAGGACTGCATCACCGAGTACTTGGCGGAGAGGTCCCGCAGGGGCATGAAGAAGCGCCGCATCCAATCGATGAAGACGTAGAGGACCCCGGCGCCGGCCACCCCGGTGCCATACCAGATGATGATCGCGACGGTGACGCCCCCGGCCACCTCCACCACGGAGAAGAGCGCCGAGTCCCAGCGAATCGAGGTGAACCAGGCGTCCCGGTGGTCGGCATTCAGATGCTCGAAGGTGGCCTGGTTGCGCACCTCCCGTGCAAAGAGCTGCACCACCTTCATCCCGGTGATGGTCTCCTGGATGTAGGTGTTGATGCGTGCGATGCGCACTCGGATCAGCCGGAAGGCCGCCCGCACCCGGAAGCGGAACACGATGGCCGCCACGGCGAGGAAGGGCACCACCGCGAAGGTCACCAGGGCGAGGTCGGCGTCCACCAGGAAGAGGGCCACCGCGAAGCCGATCATCTTGAGCACGTCGGTGATGAGCGCCACGAAGCCAGCCGAGAACATCTCGGCGACGTTCTCCACGTCGTTGGTGGCGCGGGTGACCAGCCGCCCGATGGGATAGCGATCGAAGAAGCCCAGGTGCAGGCGCTGAAAGTGGCGAAAGACATCCGAACGCAGGTCGCGCATGGCCGACTGACCCGTGCGGGCCATCAACACCATGTTCAGGAACTGGAGACTCCCGAGGGTCGCCATCACGGCCAAGTAGAGGAGCCCGAGCCCGAGGAGCGAGACGTCGCCGCCGGCGGCTTCGCCCGGCGCGGGAACCACCCGATCGAGGCCCGTCTTGATCAGCCAGGCCGGGGCGAGCTCCAGGGCGAACAGCGGACCCACCAGCAGCAGTGTGAGCCCCACCTGCCGCCAGTAGGGGCGCACGTAGGGCCAGAGGCGTCGCAGCAGACGCGCGTCGTAGGCCTTGCCGAGGGCCTCCTCTTCGTGCATCGCCTCGAGGGCGGCGCTGCCCGGGCCCGCTTCGCTCCGGGAGGCGGTAGAGGACCCGGGGGGCGAGGCGCCGGCGCTCACGCCACCTCCCCCACCGAGGCCGGGTCGCCACTGCCCTCCAGAGTCTGTTGGCGGGCCATCCGGGCATAGAGACCGTCCTTCGCCATCAGCTCCTCGTGGGTCCCGCCCTCGGCCACCCGACCTTCGTCGAGCACCACGATCTGGTCCGCGCTGCGCACGGTGGAGAGCCGATGGGCGATCACCACCACCGTGCGTCCGTGGAAGACCTCTCGGAGCTCGCGCTGGATGGCCGCCTCGGTCTCCGCGTCGACGCTGGAGAGGGTGTCGTCGAGGATCAGGATGGCGGGATCCAGAGCCAGGGCCCGGGCCAGGGCTGCGCGCTGGCGTTGCCCTCCGGAGAGCATCACCCCGCGCTCGCCGACGATGGTGTCGTAGCCATGCGGCAGCTCTTCGATGTCCTTGGCGAGCTGGGCCCGGCGCGCGGCCTCCTCCACCCGCTCCGGCTCGGGACTGGGAAGCCCGTAGGCGATGTTTTCGGCGAGGCTCATGGAGAAGAGGAATGGGTCCTGGGGCACCATGGCGACCTGCGAGCGCAGGGTCCGGAGCGGGATGCGGTTCACGTCCACCCCGTCGATCCGCACGTGGCCGTCCCCCACCTCGTAGAGCCGGGGAACGAGAGAGGCGAGGGCCGTCTTGCCCGCGCCCACCGCACCGACGATTCCGAGGGTGGTGCCCGCAGGCACGACCAGGTCCACGTCGCGCAGGGCCGGCGCACGCTGCTCGCCCGGGTAGTGGAAGGTGAGGTGACGGAACTCGATCTCCCCCCGCAGACGGTCGACGCTCACGGCGTCGGGTCGGTCGGCGATGGCGGGCTCGATGGAGAGGAGCTCGTCGATGCGCTTCATGGATGCCGCACCGCGCTGCACCAGGGCCACCACCCAGCCCATGATGAAGGTGGGGAAGGTGAGCTCGTAGATGTACATGGCGAAGGTGAAGAAGTCCTCCACCGTCATCCGGCCCTGCTGGATCTGCCCCCCGCCGACCAGCAGCACGATCCACATGGCGAAGGCGGGAAGCATGCCGGTGATGGCGGGCATGGACCCATCCACCGTCACCCTTCTCAGGTGACGGCGGTAGAGCGATTGGTTCATCGCCTCGAAGCGCCGGGTGACGATCTCCTCCATCGCGTAGGCCTTCACCACCGAGATGCCGGAGATGGTCTCTTGCAGGCGATTGGAGAGCTCGCCGAGCCCTTCCTGCACGGCCAGATTCGCCCGATACATGGCGCGGCCGAAGGTGCGCGCGATGAGGACGAACAATGGATAGGGGAGCAGCACGAGCAGCGTGAGCGTCACGTCGCGGCTGAGCATGGCCGCGAACACCGCGAGGTAGAGGAGCGGCGTCTGCAGGATCTGGAGCAGACCCGGCCCCAGCATCAGACGCACGGAGTTCAGATCGTTGACGCAGCGGCTCATGAGGTCGCCGGTGCGCCAGCGCGCGTAGAAGGACTGGGGTTGACGCTGCAGATGCCAGAAGAGGTCGTTGCGGAGCTCGTACTCCACCTCGCGCCCGGCGTTGAAGACCGCGACGCGGGAGAAGAGGCGCAGAGCGCCGCGCACCACCGTCACCGCCAGCAACAGCAGGCAGACCGCCGTGACGTCGTCCGCGCTCGCCGTGCCCTGGGCGAAGCGGACGCTGACCCCCACCGCCCGTCCCACCAGGATGGGAACCGCCACGAAGCCCGCCACGTACCCCAGGGTGCACAGGCCACCGAAGGCGTAGCGGGCGCGGTTGCGCAGGAGGTAGACACCCAGCCGACCGAAGGACTCGCGCAGTCGGCGGGGCTCGGCGGCCTCCAGCGGGACGGGAGTGCTCATGAGCCGTACCAGCGCGCCACTCGCTCCCGGGGGAGGCCCAGACGCCAGGCGAGCAGGGCTCCCCAGTTTCGCAGCATGGTGGAGAAGACCCCGCGCGCCTCGTAGCGACGGGCGGAGGTGATGGCGGGCATCGGCAGGCGGACCAGGCGACCGCAGCGCCGGAGGGCGCGCACCAGATCGAGGTCCTCCATGATCGCAGCCTCGGGAATGCCGCCGATCCGCTCGAGCACCTGCCTGCGCACGAACAGCGCCTGGTCCCCGTACGGCAAGGCGAACAGCGCACTCCGCAGCCAGGCGCCCCACTCGATCACGCGCAGGGCGGGAGTCCGCCGATCGAAGCGGAGAACGAAGCAGCCCCCGGCGACCGCCGGGTCGGCCAGCGCGTCGCGCACGCCATCCGCCCAGGCTTCCGGGAGCAGCGTGTCCGCATGGAGCAGGACGATGGCCTCCCCTTGCGCGGCTCGCGTCCCGATTGCGAGCTGGCGCGCCCGCCCGCGGGGCGCGGCGACCACGCGGGCTCCGGCCCGGACGGCGACCTCGACGGTCCCATCCCGGCTTCCGCCATCGGCGACCACCACGTCGACCCCTGGCGCCAGGGCGCTCTCCACGCTCTGCTTGATGCGATCGCGCTCGTCGAGGGTGGGAATCACGACGGCGAGCTTCACGAAGCGACCGTAGCACGCCCGGGCAGGCGGCTCGTCGGGACGCTTGGTTGCGCGGGCTGGGGCCCTCGTCTATCCAACCGAGGTGACTCCGCCGCGCTCCCGAAAGAAGGCGCCCGCCAAGGGGGCGGCAACCACCGCCGCTCCCCGATACGCGCGGGCCGGCGTCGACCTCGACCGGGACGAGTCCTTCGTCGACCGCATCAAGGAGATCTCCCGCACCACCCTGCGGCCGGAGGTGCTGGCCTCGGTGGGAGGCTTCGCGGGGCTGTTCAAGACTCCCGAGCGCTACGAGAACCCCGTCTTCGTGGCGAGCGCCGACGGCGTGGGCACCAAGCTCAAGCTGGCGGCCGCGGTGGGCCGCTTCGACACCGTCGGCATCGATTGCGTGGCGATGGTGGTGAACGATCTGGTGGTGCAGGGGGCCGAGCCACTGGTCTTCCTCGACTATCTGGCCTTCGGGGAGATGGACGAGGAGCTCGCCGAGCAGGCCCTGCGCGGTGTGGCCGAGGGCTGCCGCCGGGCCGGCTGTGCACTGCTCGGAGGCGAAACCGCCACCATGCCGGGGATGTATCCGAAGGGCGAGATCGAGCTGGTCGGGTTCGGGATGGGCGTGGTCGAGCGCGACCGGGTGATCGACGGCTCCTCCATCGGCGAGGGCGACGTGCTGCTGGGCCTGGCTTCGGGCGGGCTCCACAGCAACGGGTTCGCTCTGGTCCGCGACCTGCTCGCCGAGTGGGAGAAGGCCGGAAAGTTCGATCTGATGAGTGCGCCGTCGGAGCTCAACACGACCCTGGCCTCGGCGCTGCTTGCGCCCACCCGCATCTACGTGAAGCCCATTCTCAACCTGGTGCGGGACTTCAGCATCCGGGGGATCGTGCACGTCACCGGGGGGGGCTTCGTGGGAAACGTCCCGCGCATCCTGCCCAAGGGGGTGCGCGCCCGCATCGATCCGTCGGCCTGGCCGCGCCCTCCGCTATTCGGATGGCTGGGGCAGCACGGGGAGATCAGCGAAACCGAGATGCTGAGGGTCTTCAACTGCGGCATCGGGATGGTGCTGCTGCTGCCCCGGGAGGAAGCGGAAGATGCCCAGGATCGCCTGCGGGGTCTGGGCGAGCGCGCCCACGTGATCGGCACGGTGGAACGCAAGAGCCCGGACGACCCCCCGCTGCTCTTCGAGCCCGCCCCAGGGGACTAAGGAGGCTCACCCAAGACCGTGACGAGGGTGCAAGCGCCG
>JBDLIK010000045.1:0-12097 GCA_039714895.1 Myxococcota bacterium
TCGTGCGGGGCCACTACTCGATCAGCATCACCTTGCCCCCGCGATCGAACGCTTCGTCGCTGTGGCGATGCCACGCGGCGTCGAGATACCACCTGCCCGCCCTCTCGCGCTCGTGCGGACGCGCGCGAAGACGCTCAGGAGGTCGGCGCTCTCGGGGGCGGCGGCCAGGTCGAAGAAAAGGAGCGAGCAGAGCGAGAGGGCGCCGATCACCAGCAGCGCCGAGTGGAGCCCCCGGCGGGGGAGGGCCGCCCGTTCCGAGGGGTCGAGCAGGTCGATCCGCACCTGCTCCCGGCCGATGCGTGAGAAGCGGCGCGACTCCTGGACCGTTGCGTAGACGATGCGCCCCAGGCACCACGCGAGGGCGGCGAGCATCAGGCGGTGCCAGTAGGTCTCGAAAGGAAGCCCGAGGATCCGGATGCCCTCCCCCCAGTCCGTGAAGAGCTGCACCCCGCCCCCCGCGGCGATGCCCAGGACGCCGGCCAGGCGCAGCGCGCGCGGATCGTAGCGGCCGACCTCCCGGCGCAGGGCGGCACGCTCGGCCGAGGACCCCTCCAGGACGGGCTCGAGCTCCGCGATGGACTGACGGGCGTTCGCCACCGATGCCGCCCACGCGGCCGGCAGGTAGGCGGCCAGCAGGGAGAGCACGATGCCGATCCGGATGTCCTCGCGCACGGCGAGCGGTGCATCGCCCGCCAGCACCAGGGGTAGACGTCCCACGGCCAGCGACGCGGCGAGGAAGACGGCCACCAGAGCGCCGGCGAGGAGCAGCCCCGTCGCCCAGGGCGATCCGCGCAGCTGCGCGACGAGCTGCTCCGACCAGGGCTGGCGAGTGGTGGCCGGCGCCTGCGCCATCTCGGGATGCTACCCGCTCCCGCCGCCGCGCAGCACCCGCACGTCCCCCTGGCGCAGCGTGGTACGCTCCGCGTCGAAGAGCTCCATCAGCGGCACGGCGTGCTTGCGGGTGGTGCCGATGAGCTTCTTGTAGGCCGGCGTGTCGAGGGAACCTCGCTCGCGCAGGCACTCCACCACCCGCGTGCGCAGCCGCTCCACGGCTTCCCGGCCGAACCAGAGCTCGCCCGGAGCGCGCACCAGCTCCCGCTGGCGCTCGAGGTGTACGAGCAGGCGCCGTGCGGCCTCGGGCTCGACCCCCAGGCGATCCGACCACTCCCGCAGGGTGGGGGGCTCGAGTCCGGCCCCGGTGGCTTCGGCCCGGATCTGCTCGACCCGCTTCTCCTCCTCCGGGCTGAGGCGCGGGCGATGTCCCGGGCGGCGCACCCAGTCCGCGAGGGCCTCGAGCTCTCCGCGAGTTGCCAGCCGCAGCAGCAGGACGTCGAGGGCCGCCCGGGGAGCGTTCTCCGGGAGCGCGCCGCCGAGCGCAGCGCGCGGGGCTCCCGGGCGCAGGGGCCGGCTTTCGTGGAAGGCGTCGAGGGCCTCCAGCAGGCGCTGCTCGAGCTGGGCCACGGCCTCCGCTGCGATCCAGCGCTCGCCCACCCGGGTGGCCCGACCGGCACGGACCTGTTCCTCCAGCAGTCGGGCCAGGGTCGGCTCCGGGAGCCCGGTCTCCCGGCGCAGGTCGGAGGCCGTGGCGCCCCGGTAGCCCGTCCGGACCACCCGCACCGCCACCGCCTCGACGGGGTCTCCACCCCGCAGCCGTTCGAGCTCGGCGAGAAGCCCCGGGTCACTGCGCCGGCGGTGCGGCGGCGCCACGTCCAGGATCCTCCCGCCGCCCAGGGTCATGCCGAAGCGCTCCCGGCGGGTGAAGCCCCGGGCGACGAAGCGGTCCCCGGGCAGGGCGGGCAGGGGCTCGCCCGAGAGGTGCACGCGCGCGAAGCCGGTCCCGCCGCCCTCCAGGCGCGTCGCCCCGATGGGCGCCAGGCGGCCCACCCGCTCCGCCGTCCCGGTGAGGAACTCGATGGCGGTGCCGTCCCGGTCCAGGGGGGGAGCGTCTTCCAGCCAGCTCACCTCCACGTCGAGGGTGCGCGTCGGCGCCAGCGCACCGGGCAGGGTCACGACCTGGCCACGGGACAGGGACCGGAGCTCCACGCCCTGAAGGTTCACCGCGCAGCGGGCGCCCGGCGCTACCCGGTCGCCCGCGCGGCCGTGTTGCTGGAGGCCTCGCACCCGCGCCTGGATCCCCGCCGGCTCCACCACCACCGTGTTGCCCACGCGCAGAGCCGCCCCCACCAGCGTCCCCGTCACCACGGCGCCGAATCCCCGAGCGCCGAACAGCCGGTCCACCGGGAGACGCGGCGGGCCCTCCCGGGGGGTGCGCGCCGATGCGGCGCAGGCGAGCTCGGCCAGGGTCTCGCGCAGGACGTCGCAGCCCTCTCCGGTCGCCGACGAGACCGGGACCACCCGGGCTCCAGCCAGCCGGGTCGGGGCCAGCAGCTCGCGAACCTCTTCGGCCGCGAGCTCGCGGACATCGGGCGGGGCGCAGTCCACCTTCGAGAGCGCCACGACTCCCCGCTCGATTCCCAACAGGTCGCAGATCGCCACGTGCTCCCGGGTCTGGGGCATGACGCCTTCGTCTGCGGCCACCACCAGCAGCACCAGGTCGATGCCCGTGGCTCCGGCCACCATGGTGCGCACGAGCCCTTCGTGCCCGGGCACGTCCACCACGCCCAGCCGCGGGCCCCCCGGAAGATCGAGGGGCGCGAAGCCCAGCTCGATGGTGATTCCGCGCGCCTTCTCCTCGGGCAGCCGATCGGTGTCCACGCCGGTGAGCGCACGGATGAGTGCGGTCTTGCCGTGGTCGATGTGGCCGGCGGTCCCCAGCACGAGCCGCGGCGGCTCGGTGCCCGCCGAGCCTTCAGGCGCGCGGGCCAATCCGGTCGCGCCCGAGATGCGGCTGCAGGGCCGACGGGATGCGGATGCTGCCGTCGGCCTGCTGGTGGTTCTCCAGGATCGCCAGCACCGTGCGCGGGATGGCCACCCCGGTTCCGTTCAGCATGTGCACGAACTCGGTCTTCTTGCTGCCCTTGCGCCGGAAGCGAACCCGCAGGCGCCGCGCCTGATAGTCGGTGCAGTTGGACGTGCTGGTGAGCTCGCCGTAGTCGCCCGCCTCGCCGCGGCCGGGCATCCAGCCCTCCAAGTCGAACTTCCGATAGGCGGGAGCACCCAGGTCCGCGGTGGCGGTGTCGATCACCCGGTACGGGATCTCGAGCGCCTGGAAGATCTCCTCCTCGATGGTCAGCAGCTCCTCGTGGAGCCGCTCCGAGTCTTCCGGCCGGCAGAAGACGAACATCTCGACCTTGGAGAACTGGTGCACCCGGTACAGGCCCTTGCTCTCGCGCCCCGCCGCACCGGCCTCGGTGCGGAAGCAGTGGGACACGCCCGCCAGCCGGAGCGGAAGCTGCTCTTCCTCGAGGATCGAACCGGCCAGCAGGCCGCCGAGGGTGATCTCGGAAGTGCCGATCAGGCAGAGGTCCGCGTTGGCGAGCGAGTAGATCTGGGTCTCCTCGCCCCTGGGGCTGTAGCCCAGGCCGTCCACGATCTCGGGCCGCGCCAGGTCCGGCGTCGCGTGCAGCACGAAGCCACGCTCGCTCACGCGTTCCAGCACGAGCCGCTGCAGGGCGAGCTCGAGGAGAACCGCCTCGTTCTTCAGGAAGTAGAACTTCTGGCCCGTCACCCGTGCGCCCGCCTCGAAGTCGACGAGATCGAGCATCGTGCCGAGCTCGAGATGATCGCGGGCCTCGAAGTCGAAGCTGGGGGCTGCGCCCCAGCGTCGCAGCTCCTTGAAATCCTCCTCGCCGCCCACGGGCGCATCGGGATGGGCAAAGTTGGGGATCTCCCGCAGCCGTTCCAGGAAACCCTCGCGCGCCGCGGAGAGCTCGCTCTCGAGCCGTCCGGCCTCCTCCTTCAGGCGACGACCTTCGGCAACATGGGCCTCCCGTTCGGCCGGCTCGAGCTTGCGCTTGCCCCGGCCCCGGTGCTCGTTGCGCAGGCGGTTCGCTTCGTTGAGCGCGGTCTGGAGCTCGGCCACCCGTTCGGAGCCGGCGATGGTCTCGTCGATGTCCACGACGATGCCGCGACTTCTACAGTTCGTGACGATCTCGTCGCGACGGGCGGTGAGGCTCTTCGGGTCGAGCATGGCGGCCAGAGTGGCACACGGCAGAAGCCGCAACCAGCCTCGGGGCTTCGCTCTACTCCAGCCAGGCGTAGGCGGCGCGCAGGGCCTCGCGTCCGCCCGATTCGAGCACCTCGCCGTGGGTCACGATCACGCGCTCGAAGTCCCAGGAAAGAACGAGTTCGAGGGAGGCGCGGGCGGCCGCACGGTCCCGGATCGTCCTGCGCAGCAGGCGCGTGGGACCGAAGCGCCCGTAGCCGTCGTTCAGCCACATGGCCACGCGCGTGAGCCTCGAATCCGAGTGCAGGACGTGGAAGGCGAGATCGGTGAGCAGCAGGCTGCGACTGGCCGGGTGGTGGAACACGACCTCCGACAGGCGAGGGGCTCCGCCGAAGCAGTGCTGGGTGAGGTCGGTCTTCCAGAGCTCGGGCGGCTCGTCCCCGAGCTCTTCGTCGAGGTGGAGATCCGGCTGCTTCGCGGCGAGTCCCGGGGCCCCGAAGACGCGGGCTGCCGGGAAGGCGCGGCCGGCTCCCGCCAGGGACAGATGGTGCAGCCGGTTGGGGGCGATCAGCGCGCGCACGGGCCCCAGCTTCTCGAGCTCTTCCGCAAGCCCCGGGTCCAGGGGCCCCGGCGAGTGCACCACCACGCCGCCACCGGTTAGCTGTACCACCGTCGAGCGTGTTCCCAGGTGGAGGCCACCCACCACCAGGGGGTGGTCGACGACCCAGAGGCCTTCGTCGAGAGCACGCAGGCGCGAGGACATGGCTGGACCTCCGCTTGGGGTCGAGCTATTTGGTAAAGTATCTTGACTAAATGGTCAAGGAGGGCCAGCCATCTCCAGCGATCCCGAGGGCCGGTCCGCCGAGCGGACGGAGGCGGGCTTCGCGGCGCGCCTCGAGGCCGCGAAACGTGCCAGCGTGGGGCAGCTGCTGTTTCGGGCCGCGCGCCTGTTCAACGAGCGGGCCGTCGCTCGGGTTCGGGAGGAGGGACAGCCTGCTCTGCGGGTGGCCCACACCCGCCTCCTCCCCCACATCGACCTCGGTGGAACCCGGCTCACCGAGCTCGCCCGGCGAGCTGGTGTCACCAAGCAGGCGGTGGGTCCGCTGGTGGCCGAGCTCGAGGCCTTCGGCGTGCTTCGCCGGGAGCCCGATCCCGCGGACGGCCGCGCCCGCCGGGTCTGCTTCACCGAGGGCGGACGGCGCGCCCTCCTCCACGGCCTCGCCGTGCTCGGCACCCTCGAGGGCGACCTCAGAGAGCAGCTGGGTAGCGCGCGGCTGGCGCAGCTGCGCGGAGACCTCGAGACCCTGGTGGATGCCCTCGAGGGGACGGATCGGGATCCCACGACCGTCCGGCTAGGCTAGAAAGCTGACCCAAGACCGCGACTAGAATGCAAGCGCCGGAGGCGCGCGCAGCGAGGCGGAGCCGAGCGAAGCCTGTGGTGCCTGCGGGCTCTGCCCGCAGGCGGACCCACAACTTGTCATCGGCCCCGGGTGCTGGTGCGAGGCGACGGTGTCATCATCCACGAGAGCAACGCGGTCCCGAGCAGCGGGTAGAAGATCAGCCCGTTCTGGTGCAGATCGCGGAAGGTGTACTCGATGCTGCGCAGGTCGAACGAGCCCCCGGCCGGACCCCAGGCGTAGGTGTAGAAGATCAGGCAGACGGCCGCCGTGCCGGTTGCGATGGTCACGAAGTGCATGAACGACGACAGGAGCGGGATGCGCTTGCCTCTCATCTACGAACCTCCCCGGGCTCGAGCCCTTCCGGTGTGTAGCCCCGGACCCTGCTTCGGTGACGGGGATCACGCATCTGGAGATCACTCATGAGCCCTCCGGGCCGGTGGCCTCGAGGGCGGCCGCCCGCGGAGCCCGCAGGTAGATGCTGGCGAGCTCGTCCGAATGGACCTCCGTCCAGCGGCCCTCCTCGCGAAGGCTCCGTGCCAGTACCCCCTGGGTCCGGGTCATGATCCAGTCGATCTCGCGACGCGCGAGGATCTCACGCCAGTCGGGCGCGAGCATCTCCACGCGCCGGTACTCGCCGAAGAGCTCGGGTCCGTAGTGATCGTTGAAGCTGTTGATGTAGGTCCGCTTCACCGGGTAGAGGCTGTAGGCCAGGTAGCCGCCCCAGCTGTAGTGGTTGAACATGCGGCCTTGGAAGAGCTCGGGCCGGCTGCGCACGAACTCCACGGCTTCGATCGGCTGGTGCCGACGATCGAACTGCAAGGGGGACACCGCGCCGCCGGCCACCACCGCCACGCAGAGTCCCGCCAGCGCGGAGATGGGAATCGCACCGCCGGTGCGCGCGTCGGCGGTTCCGAGCCGTGCGGAGGAGGCCAGCACCGCCCGGGCCGCCTTGCCCGCCAGCGAGTGGCCCTCGGCGAGCTCGCCGAGAAGTGCCTCCAGGCGTCGAGCCACGATGGGCGCCGTCAGGAACGCGAACAGCGGCTCGCCGCGCACCGCCACCAGGGCCTGGACGAGGAGTCCCACGGTGAGCGTCCACTCCCACGGCGCCGGCCGACGTCTCCCGGCGACCAGCAGGGAGACCACCAGCAGCGCCCACGCCAGGAAGAGCTTCTCGCTCGGATCGTGGAAGTCCGGCGAGACGAACTCCGCCACGAAGTCGACGATGCCCGGGGTACTCATGAACTGCAGGATGTGGAGGTGCAGTGAGAACCCGAAGGGGTTGAGCAGGGAGGCCCCCAGGGCCGCGAGTCCGAGAGCGACGAGCATCGCCAGGCGCCGGAGCGGCGCCTCGCGCTCGCCGGGGGCCGCGGCCAGGGCCGAGATCGCCTCTCCCAGGCCGAAGAGAGCCAGCAGGTAGAAGGCGGTCACGAAGCCGCCATGCAGATTGGTCCAGAGCACGATGCCGGGGATTCCCACGGCCAGCCAACGGCGGGCCCCGATCCGCCGGGCGTGCAGATCCTCCAGGGAGAACCACCAGAGGGTCGCGAAGAGCCAGGAGAAGACGTGGGGCCGCGCGATCAGATGGTTGTGGGAGATGATCATGGCGCCGAGCACCGCCAGGACCGCCGGCCAGGCCGAGGCCCCCTCCCTTCGGCAGCGACCCAGGATCACCACCAACGTGGTGGACAACAGCGCAGCCACGGCCATCAGCGGTCCGCGCAGCCCCAGCGGCTGGTGGAGCCACGAGAAGAGCACCTCGCAGAGCCACTCGTGGGCCACGAAGGGGAGGTTCGAGGCGGTGAAGGTGGTGGGCTCGGTGGCGAGCACCCAGCCCGACTGCCGCACCAGGTCTCCCAGCAGCAGGTGGAGCGCGAGGTCGCCGTCACCGCTCACGAACGTCGCCGCCTGCGGACCGAAGCTGCCCGCCAGGAAGACGGCGAGCCAGATCCATCCGCCGAGGGAGGGGAGGAGCAGGCGGGCGAGGAGGCGGCGCATCGCTCTGCCTATCGGCACGCCGGTCTGCCGGCTTGGCCCGGTCTCAGGCGTGCTGGCGCCCCGTTCGACGTGCTGGTAGACCTACCGCATCCCCCCACCTCCCCGGTCGCGGTCCCGGATCGCTGGGGAACGGCAGTTGATGCAGCGACGGCGCCGAGCTCTCTTCACCGTGATCGAGATCCTGGCGGGCGGGGCGCTGCTGCTGCTGCTGCTCTACCTGGCCCGCCCCCTTGCACTGCGGATCCTGCGTCCCGCCATCCTCGACCAGGCCGTCCGGGACCTCTCGGAGAAGGAGAAGCGGGAGCTCTACGATCGTCTGGCCCGCCAGAGCGGCACTCTCTTCGACGTCTCACCGGACCCCGAGGTGGCCCGGCTCGCCAAGCGGAACCTCGAGGTGCCCTACAAGGGCGCCGAGGTCCGAACCAACAACGCGGGGCTCCGCAGCTCTCGCCCCTTCGCGCCCCGATCTCCCGACGTCTTCCGCATCGTCTGCCTGGGAGACTCCTTCGTATTCGGCGAGGCGGGCGTAGAGGAAGACCGCTTCGGCGATCAGATGCAACGCTTCTACGCGACCGAGGAGGTGCGGATCGGGGGTCGCCGCATCGAGGTCTACTCCATCGGACTGCCGAGCTGGACGCTGGTCCAGGAGGCCGCCTACCTCACCCAGAAGCTCAGCGCCTACGACCCGGACCTGATCCTCGTCCTCACCACCGCCAACGACATCGGAGACGCCTACGGGGTGACGGGCGCCGGGGTCATGACCACCCGCTTCAGCCCCGAGCATCGCGCCTGGGGCTCGGCGGTCTTCAGCAACCAGCAGCGGCTGGCCTTTGGGGGCGGCGAGTACACGGCGCTCACCACCGACCTCTCCCCGGAGGCCCGGGCGCGCTGGCGCAAGGGCATGGAAGCCCTACGCCGGCTCGTCGATCTGCAGGAGGGGCGCGGCGGCCACACCTTGCTGGCCGTGCTCGAGTTCACCACCGACCGCTACTTCCTGGAGATCTACAAGAGCCAGCTCGCTGCCGCCGGCATCGAAGCGCCCGTGCTGTTCACGGACTTCTTCTCGAGCCCCGAGACCCGCCTCCCCCACGATGGGCATCCGAACGCTGCGGGGCACGCCATCCTGGCGCACCACTTCATCCATGGCCTCGACGCCCTCGGCTGGGTGGCGGTGGATGACGATGCCTTGCCTCCCCTCGACCCCCGCCTCTCCCTGGACCTCGCGCACCCGCCCGATCCGGAGCTGTTGGCGGCGCTGCGCCGGGCGTACGTGGACGAGCACCTGCAGAGCAGCATCGACTTCACCCGGCTCTCGGGGGAAGAGGCGATGGGCTTCCTGGGTGGAATCCTGCTCCAGCGCCGGGCGGCGGGGGAGGCGCATCCCGCGCCCTGGGCGTCGGTGCGCAGCGCGTTCCTGCTGCGCCGCGATCCGGAGAGCCGGCAGGTGGAGGTCGAGATCGAGGTCCCGCCGCGTCCCGAACTCCTTCCCATGGAGCTCGTGCTCGCCCTCGACGGAGAAACGGTGCTCCGCGAGCATGTCGAAAGCCCGGGTGTCCGGCTCCTGCGCGCACCGCTACCCCCGAGCCCCGTCACCGACGGCGTCGTCGAGGTGCGACTCGAGACGCCGTCCTACTTCAGCGCCATCGCCGACCAGCGCATGAAGAGCTTCCGCCTGCTCCGGGCCCGCGTGCGCTGAATCCGGATCAGGCGCTGATCCAGAACAGCCCGATGCAGCAGCCGAAGCCCACGAAGAACGTGAGCGTACGCAGCACGTCGAGGTTGGCGAGGTAGAGGATGCCGTGGACCACCCGCGCCACCACGAAGACCTCCGAGAGGGTCGCCGAGGTTCCGGGATCGGCCCCGGCGAAGTGGGCCACGAAGACCGAGGTCGCGAACACCGGCAACGCCTCCCAGGCGTTGCCCTGGGCCGCGTAGGCCCGAGCGCCCACCCCCGTGAGCTGCGCGGACTGGATCCTCGGATACTTGTTGTCGAGTGAGCCCAGCTGCTGCACGCGGAAGTAGCCGGCCAACCCGGACCAGACGTAGGGAAGCAGGATGGTGACGAGCAGGCACCAGAAGGGGGTGGTCATGGCGGGTCCTCCAAGGTGGGGAGCCCGCAGGGTACCCGGGACCCACCGGGCCTGCCTCACGGGGGCCCGGAGGCACCCGTTGGATATCATGGGACCATGCTGCCCTTCCGCTACGAGGCTCCCTCCACCCTCGACGCCGCCGTCGCGCTCCTGTCGGGAGACCCGGACGCGCGAATCCTGGCCGGCGGCACCGACCTGCTGGTCCAGCTGC
The DNA here is from genome assembly GCA_039714895.1 of Myxococcota bacterium. GTDB lineage: Bacteria > Myxococcota_A > UBA9160 > UBA9160 > DASRUS01 > JBDLIK01. The sequence continues at coordinate 9,763 of JBDLIK010000045.1, forward strand.
GGGGTGCCGCTCCGTCTCCGCCCGCGGTGGTCGACGTCAAGGCCATCCCCGAGCTCGGCGTGCTCGAGCTCGACGGGGCCGGGCTGAGGGTGGGCGCCGCCATCACCTGCTGGGAGCTCTCCCAGCGGCTCGACGTCCGCGAAGCCTACCCGGGCCTGGTCGAGGCTGCGGAGCTCATCGGCTCGATGCAGATCCAATCCCGGGCGACCCTCGGCGGGAATCTCTGCAACGGCTCCCCGGCTGCGGATACGACGCCGGCGCTCATGGCGATCGGCGCCGAGTGTCGCATCGTCGGGCCGAGCGGTGCACGACGGCTCCCGGTCGACGAGTTCGTGCTCGCTCCGGGCCGCACCGCCCTCGCGCCGGGTGAGCTGCTCGTGGAGCTGCGGATTCCCCCGCCGCCCCCGGGCTCGGCGGACGCCTATCTCCGCTTCATCCCACGCGGTGAGATGGACATCGCGGTGGTGGGCGCCGGGGTCCGGGTGGAGCTCGAGACGGATGGCATCTGCCGAGCGGCCCGGGTGGCACTCGGCGCGGTTGCCGAGACACCCATCCGGGTGCCGGCGGCGGGCGAGGCCCTGGTGGGAACCCGTCTCGAGCCCCCGGCCCTGGAGCGGGCAGCGGCCGCAGCCCAGGAGGCCGGGGCTCCCATCACCGACAAGCGCGGCACCGCCGGCTACCGGCGGCGCCTGGCCGGGGTCCTCACCCGCCGCGCCTTCGAGATCGCCGGGCAGCGCGCGCGCGGCGACGCCGGGATTGGACGATGACCCGCCGGACCCACGTGAGTACGCGGCTGAACGGCGAGCCGGTGGAGTTCCTCTGCGAGCCCCAGCAGAGCCTGCTGGAGGTGCTTCGCGACGAGCTTCAGCTCTCGGGCACCAAGGAGGGCTGCGGGACGGGAGATTGTGGGGCGTGCACGGTGCGGCTGGACGGCCGCATCGTCTGCTCCTGTCTGGTGCTCGCGGTCGAGACCGAGGGCCGCGAGGTCGGGACCATCGAGGGTCTCGCCCGAGGCTCGACCCTCGATCCCCTCCAGCAGAAGTTCCTCGAGCACGCTGCGCTGCAGTGCGGCGTCTGCACGCCGGGCTTCCTGGTCGCGGCCCGTGCCCTGTTGGATCACAACCCCGATCCGACCGAGCCGGAGGTGCGCTACTGGCTCTCGGGGAACCTGTGTCGTTGCACCGGATACGACAAGATCGTACGCGCGGTCCTCGACGCCGCCGCGAGCGAGCGAGGAGAGGGCTGATGGGGGACGGCCGCAAGTTCAACTGGGTGGGGACGCGTCCGATCCGGCCCGACGGGGTCGACAAGGTGACCGGACGCGCACGCTTCGGCGCCGATTCGTTTCCGCCGGGGCTCCTGCACGGCCGCATCCTGCGCAGCCCCCACGCCCATGCACGGATCGTGAGTCTCGACGTCTCGCCCGCGCTCGCGATCCCCGGAGTGAAGGCGGTGGTCACCGCCTCGGATCTGCCCGAGCTCGAGAGCGCCGCTGGCGGCGGGGGCGAGGCGCCGGTGGACTATCGCGATCTCTCCCGCAACGTGTTGGCGCGGGACAAGGTCCTCTACCACGGCCACGCCGTGGCTGCGGTGGCCGCCACGACGCAGACCCTGGCAGAGCAGGCACTGGCTGCCATCTCGGTGGAGTACGAGCCGCTGCCCGTGGTCCTCGACGTACTCGACGCCATGGGACCCGACGCCCCCCTGCTGCACCCGGACCTTCACACCCGAGGCGTGGAGCCCCGACCCGAACGCCCGAGCAACGTGGCCCTGCGCTTCGCCATCGAGCGCGGCGACCCGGCGGCGGGCTTCGCCGAGGCGGATTTCGCGGTGGAGCGCGAGTTCCGCACCGAGACCGTGCACCAGGGCTACATCGAGCCCCACGCCGCCGTGGCGTCCATGGGGGAGGACGGTCACGCCACCGTCTGGTGCTGCACCCAGGGACCCTTCATGGTGCGCGCCTACTGCGCGAAGCTGCTGGGGCTCTCGGTCTCGAAGGTGAAGGTGATTCCCAGCGAGATCGGAGGCGGCTTCGGGGGCAAGACCACGGTCTACGTGGAGCCCGTGGCCCTGGCCCTCGCGCGCAAGACGGGCCGACCCGTGAAGGTGGTGATGACCCGCGAGGAGGTGTTCCGGGCCAGCGGACCCGCGGGAGGCACCCGGGTCCGCCTCAAGCTCGGCGCCACCCGGGAGGGACGGCTCACGGCAGCCGAGGGCTGGCTCGCCTACGAGGCCGGAGCTTTCCCGGGCTCGGCGGTGAATGCGGGTGTGATGGCCATGCTCGCGCCCTACGACATCGACCACTTCCGGATCGAGGGCTTCGACGTCGTGGTCA
>JBDLIK010000046.1:0-12008 GCA_039714895.1 Myxococcota bacterium
CCGGCAGCATCTTCTTCACGGGCGCCACGGCCTCGGTGCGGGCGCGCCCACCCTTCACGGCCTTTGCCTCGGCCAAGGCTGCACTGCGAGCCGTCGCGCACGGCATGGCGCGCGAGTTCGGCCCCCAGGGCATCCACGTCGCCCACGTGGTGATCGACGGCGGCATCGATGGAGAGCAGCTGAACAATCGGTTCCCGCAGTTCAAGGAGCAGCGTGGGGAAGACGGCATGCTGGACCCCGACGCCATCGCCGATGCATTCTGGGCTCTCCACGTGCAACACCGCACCGCCTGGACCCTCGAGCTGGACCTGCGCCCCTACAAGGAGGTGTTCTGATGCCCGCGGCGGCACCGACGGCGGATGCGCCGACCGAGATTGTCTGGAACGACCCGGGGTTCCGGGACAATCCCTTCCCGCTCCTCGCCGAGCTGCGGGAGCGGGCGCCGGTGAGCCGCGCCCAGGATGGGACCTGGCGGCTCTTGCGCTACGACGACGTGATCCGGCTGCTGCGTGAGGTGCCTTCCGGCGTGCGGCTCTCCGATGGCACGCTGCCGGGCCGGGATCGGCCCGGCGGCTTCATGCTCTTGCAGGATCCGCCGGACCACACCCGTCTGCGCAAGCTCGTCTCGAAGGCCTTCACGCCGAGGGCCGTGGAGCACATGCGGCCGAAGATCCAGCGGATCACCGACGATCTTCTGGACGCCATCGAGGAACGTGGAGAGCTCGATGTCATCCGCGACCTCGCCCTTCCCGTCCCGGCCACGGTGATCTGCGAGATGCTCGGCGTACCCGTGCACGACCGCGACACCTTCACGAGCTGGACCTCCCGTGCGACCCATCTGCTGGTCGGCGAGCTCGAGCCGGACTTGCTGACCGAGGCCAGCGCCGCCGCTGGATCCCTCGCCGAGTACTTCCGGGCGCTGATCGACCAGCGCCGGGGGCAGCTCGGCGACGATCTCCTCTCGTCGCTCATCCGCGCCGAGGAGGAAGGCGATCGCTTGAGCGCCGACGAGCTGCTCGTCCAGTCCATCGGGCTGCTCATCGCCGGGTTCGAGACCACCATCGGGCTGATCGGCAACGGGGTCCGGGCCTTGCTGCTCCACCCCGACGAGCTCCGCAAGCTCCGGGAGAACCCGGGGCTCATCGTTTCGGCGGTGGAAGAGTGCCTGCGCTTCGATGGGCCCATTCCGGCGACGCTGCGGATCCTGCGGGAGCCCACGGAGTTCGGCGGCCATCGGATCCCGCCGGACGTGCAGATCTTCGCGTTCCTGTACGGAGCGAACCGGGACCCCGAGCACTTCCCCGAGCCGGACCGCTTCGACGTGTCGCGGAGTCCCAACGACCACCTCGCCTTCGGCGGAGGCGTGCACATGTGCCTCGGCGCCCACCTCGCCCGACTCGAGGCCCAGATTGCCATCGGGACGCTGGTGCGCCGGCTTCCCGGTCTCGAGCTCGCTTCCGAGGAGCTCGTCTGGGGCGAGTCGCTGTTCCGCGTGCTGGGAACCCTCCCCGTGTACTTCCAGCCCACCTCGTAGGGCGCGGCCCGCCGCGGGCTGCATAGGAGAAGAGCTCGTGAAGATCCGCAAGCTCGGCCGCACCGGCCTCAAGGTCTCGAATCTCTGCCTCGGTGCCATGACCTTCGGGAACTCCCAGTGGGGCTGCGACGAAGCCACCTCCCGGAAGATCGTCGATCGCTTCCTGGACGCGGGCGGAAACTTCATCGATACGGCGGACGTGTACTCGAACGGCGTCTCCGAGGAGATCACCGGGCGGGCCATCCAGGGGCGCCGTCAGCAGGTGATCCTCGCCACCAAGGTGGCCGGCCCCATGGGCGCCGCGCCCAACGACCTGGGGCTGTCGCGCAAGCACATCCTCGACGCCGTGGACGCGAGCCTGCGCCGCCTGGGAACCGAGTACATCGACCTCTATCAGGTGCATGCCTACGACCCGACGACTCCCCTCGACGAAACCCTGCGCGCACTCGATGATTGCGTGCGGGCCGGCAAGGTGCGCTACCTCGGCTGCTCGAACTACTCGGCGTGGCAGCTCATGAAGGCGACGGCGCTGGCCCGGGAGCTCGGAATCGCCCGCTACGACTGCCTGCAGCCCCAGTATTCGCTGGCGTGTCGATTCATCGAGCGGGAGCATCTCCCGCTGTGTCGCGAGGAGGGCATCGGCGTGATCCCCTGGAGCCCGCTCGCCGGCGGACTCCTCACCGGCAAGGTCCGCCGAGGGCAGGAGCTTCCCGCCGGAACCCGCGCCAGCGTGGACCCGAACTGGGAGCGCTTCCGCACCGAGAAGCACCTCGCCCTCGCGGAAGCGCTGATCGAAGTGGCCAGGTCGCTCGGCTGCAGCCCCAGCCAGCTGGCACTCGGCTGGGTGGCGAGCCAGCCCGGGGTGACCGCGCCCATCTTCGGAGCCCGGACCCTCGAGCAGCTCGAGGACAACCTCGGCGCCGCCGACCTCCGGCTCGACGAGACCGCGGGAGCGAGCCTCGACGAGGTGTCCCGGCTGGAGCTCGTCTATCCCTACGATTTCCACGAGCGCGTCCGCGCCATGACGACGCAGATCTCCTAATTGTGGGTCCGCCTGCGGGCAGAGCCCGCAGGCACCACAGCTTCGCTCGGCTGCGCCTCGCTGCGCGCGCCTCCGGCGCTTGCAGTATCGTTGCGGTCTTGAATCAGGCTTCGGGCGTTTGAGGACCACGAACGGGAAGCCGCTGCGGGTGCTGCTGGTGGCGGCCTGTCCGTTCCCCTGTGCGCGCGGCGGCGCGGCCCGGGTGCTCGGCCAGGCCCTGGCGCTGCAACAGCGAGGGGTCGATGTCTCGGTGGTGACCTACGATCTCGCCGAGTTCGAGTCGCCGGCGGGTCTGCCGGTCTTCCGGATTCCCCGGGTCCCCACCCACCGTCGCACCACGCCGGGGCCGAGTCTCCAGAAGCTGGCGCTCCTCGACCCCCTGCTCCTGCTCCGGGCCGCGCGCCTCGCCCGCCGGAAGCCTCCCCAGGTGCTCCATGGCCACCATGTCGAGGGCGCCGCCATCGCCCTGGCCCTCGGCCGCTGGCTCCGCATCCCGGTGGTCTTCGATGCCCACACCTCCCTTTCGGAAGAGCTGCCGACCTACGCGCCCCGCTGGCTCTCGCCCACCCTGGGCCGGGCGGGCGGACGCATCGACGCCGCCCTCACCCGGCTCGCCGCACACACCTTCGCGGTGAGCGAGGCCCTGCGCGCCGAGCTGCTGTCTCGCGCCGGGGTCGCTGCCGAGCGCGTGAGCGTCGTGCCCATGGGTCTGGAAGACGGTGCCCTCGCGTCCAGCTGTCCGCCTCCGAAGCCCCCCTCGGGCCCCTCCACCCTCGTCTACGCGGGCGGCCTCTCTGGCTTCCAACGCCTCGATCTGCTGGGCCGCGCCTACGAGCTCGTACGCCGCGAGCTGCCTGAGGTGCGGCTGCGCATCGTGTCCCCCGATCCCATCGAGGCCCTCGAGGTGGCGTGGCCCAGGGCCCGGAGCTGCCCGGGCGTACACTGGAGCCGACCGGGCGCCGTCGCCGAGGGTCTCATGGAGCTCGATGGCGCAGACGTCGCGCTCTGTCCCCGCACCGGGCGCGGTGGGTTCCCGCAGAAGATCCTGAACTACATGGCCCGCGGTCTCCCGGTGGTGGCCTGCCAGGGTGGCGCGGGCCCGCTGCGCCACGGAGAAAGCGGCTGGGTGGTCCCCGACGACGACGTGCAGGCGTTCGCGGCGGGCATCCTCGCCCTGCTCCGCGATCCGGCGCTGCGCGGGCGACTCGGGGCCACCGCCCGCCGGGCCGCCGAGGGGTTCACCTGGAACCGGGTGGTGGAGCCCATGCTGGGCGTGTATCGGCGCCTCGCAGACGGCACCCCGGCGGCGCGACCCGGCACCCTGGATCGCTAGGACTGGCGCTAGCCGCGGGTGTGGCGGACGTGCACGTAGCGGCAGGCGACCCACTTCTTCTGCACCACCAGGGCCGTGTCCCGGAGGGCGACGCGGCACTGCTCGCCGTCCTCCGACCTCTCCAGCAGGACGCCTTCACCCGACCAGTAGTCACCGGTCCGCCGCTCCACGAGGACCGGTGACCCCGACGGCATCAGGCAGCCGGAGAGCAGCAGCCCCGCCAGCAGCACGACACCCATCCGTCCGATCGCACCCCGCATACCCCCGGCATCGGTGGGTCCCGGCCGCGACTGTAGGCAGGCTCCTCGGATCGAGATGCACCCGACCTGCACCCGCCTCCGGCGGGGCATGCTGCGATTCACTCCCGGGGGCTGCTCTGATGTACAATCGAACGACCCAGCCTGGACGAAGCCCCTCCATGCCGATCTCCCCCATAGAACGCTTCGAGAGCGTGCGCTCGCTGATCGATCGGCTGCAGCCCGAAGACCCCGTCTTCTGCATCCGCCCCCATCGGATCCAGGAAGCTGCCCTCGCCTTCCAATCGGGCTTCCCGGGCACGACGCTCTATGCCGTCAAGTGCAACCCCCATCCCCGGGTGATCCAGACGCTCGTGGAGTGCGGCATCCGCCACTTCGACGTCGCCTCCCTGGCGGAGATCGAGCTGCTGCGCGGGCTGGTCCCGGAAGCTTCGCTCTACTTCATGCATCCCGTGAAGGACCGCCGGGCGATCCGCGAGGCCTACCGAGGATTCGGAGTGCGCAGCTTCGTGGTGGACCATCCGGACGAGCTCGAGAAGCTCTTCTCCGAGACCGGCAGCACCGATCTGCTGGTCTTCGTGCGGGTCGAGACCCCGAAGGCCTCGAACGTCCTCTACCACCTCTCCTCGAAGTTCGGCGCGCCTCCCGACGAGGCCGCGGAGCTGCTGCGCCTCGCTCGGTCCCGCGGTGCGCGCACGGCGCTGACCTTCCACGTGGGCTCCCAGTGCCTCGATCCCAAGGCCTACCGGATCGCCTTCGAGCAGCTCGCGGAGGTGATCCGGCAGAGCGGCCAGGAGCCCGCCTGCATCGACGTGGGCGGCGGGTTTCCCCATGCCTATCCCGGGGTCGAGGTGCCGCCTTTCGAGGCGTACGTGGCCGAGATCCATGCCGGGCTCCGAGACCTCCCCCTGGCGACCTCCCCGCCGCTCCTCGCCGAGCCCGGGCGCGCTCTCGTGGCCGGCGGCGCCTCGCTGCTCGCCCAGGTGAAGCTCCGCAAGAACGACCGCCTCTACATCAACGACGGCGTCTACGGGGCGTTCTCGGAGCTGATCGACTCCGAGTACGAGCTACCCGCCCGGAGGATCGCGGCCTCGGCGGCGCGCGACGAGAGCTCCCCCGCCCCCGGCGAGCTGCTGCCCTTCGAGATCCATGGCCCCACCTGCGACTCCATGGACGTGTTCGCGGCGCCGCTGCGCCTACCGGCCGACACCGCGGAGGGGGACTGGCTGGAGATCGATGGCGTGGGGGCATACTCGAACGCACTCTCGACCCACTTCAACGGCTTCGGGCTCGACCGCTTCGCCGAGGTGGGCGACGAGGACGTAGACTCCAGCTGAGAGGGGTCCTCCGCGACCCCCGGCTCCCGCTCGAACCCACCGCACCGGATGGCGTCGCCAGACGCTCGGACGGCCATGCCCTATCAGCGCATCCTCGCAGCCCTGGTCCTGACCACCCTCACGGACTCATTCGCCGAGGAGTTCCTGCAGCCGCTCCTCGTGGTGCTGCTGGAGCAACGGGGAGTCAGCGCCTTCCTGATCGGGCTCACCACGAGCAGTGGTGATCTGGGGGTGCTGGTCGCCGCGCCCTTCGTCCCGGCCCTGGTGCGCGCCGTCTCGCCCGTCGCCTACGTTCGCTACAGCCTCCTGGTACTGGCCGGGGGCGTGCTGCTCTTCCCCCTGTTCCCCCACGTCTACGCCTGGATCGCGCTGGACTTCGCCTTCGGCGTGGTGACCGTGGGCTACTTCGTGCTGAGCGACACCCTGGTGAACGCCGCGGCAGAGGACTCCCGCCGCGGCCGGCTCCTCGCCGCCTACATGCTCGCCGAGTCCCTGGGAGCGATCCTGGGCCCCCTGGCCCTGAGCCAGGTGGGAGTGGAGGGCATGCGGCCCTTCGTGATCGCCGCCTCGATCATGCTGCTGGGCATTGCCCCCTGGTTCTTCCTGGGCGACGTGCACGCGCCGGACCTCCAAGGCGGAGAGCGCGTGCCATTTCTGGCCACGCTGCGCGGAGCGCCCTTCCTGCTGGGCGTCGCCGCTGCTGGAGCCTTCTTCGACGACGTGCCCGCGAGTCTGCTGCCCGTCTTCGCCCTGGACCTGGGCCTTTCCGAGACTCTGGCCATCGCCATGCTGTCGGTCCTCGCCGCCGGGACGGTGGTCTTCCAGCTTCCGGCGGGCTGGCTCGCCGACCGCATGGATCGCAGCACCTTCCTGGGCCTCGCATCCGGGTCGATCGCGATTCTCGCTCTGCTCCTGACTCCGGCCCTGGGTCTGCCGTGGCTCCTGTGGCCGCTGCTGCTGGGGCTCGGGGGGCTCTTCAATGGGGTGGAGCTGCTGGGGCTCGCTCTGTTGGGCGAGCGCTCGAGCCTCGGCAACCTCGCCGCGATCAACGCGGCGGCCACGATGGTAGGCGGTGTCTCGAGCTTCGTGGCACCGCCAGTCACGGGGCTGCTGATGGACCGCGCTGGGGCCATAGCGCTGCCGGGTGTGATCGCGGCGACCGCTGTGGCCCTGCTGCTGGCGAGCGTCTACGACGGCTCGCGGCGCCGCCGGATCAGCAAGGCGTCGCGCGGTTCCACGTGATGCAGTGGAGCGAGCCCCCGTATCGCGCAACCACCCGCGCGTCCACGGGGCTCACCTGACCGGGGAAGATCTCCTCGAAGAGCTCCACGGCCTGCGCATCCTGCGGGGCTCCGTATACCGGCACGTAGACCCGGTTCGCCGTCCTCAGGAAGTTTGCGTAGTTCCCCCGAGCGTCGTACCAGCCGTCCCGCCGTGCGGAGGACCACTGGTAGGGCAGCCACACCCGCTCCACATCCGGCAGCTCCCGATCGAGCACCTCCAGCAGCCTCCGCTGGAAGCGCTCCGCCCCCTCGAGACCCCTGTAATCGTTGACGAGCAGCCGCCCTTCGTCGATCCAGCGGAGCATCCCGTCCACGTGGCCTGTGCGATCGCCGGGCTCGATGGGCACGACCACCAGCCTCTCGAGCCCCAGACAGCGACGAAACGTCTCCAGGATCTCGGGCCGGTCGCGACCGGGGTTGCGGTTGTAGAGCTTGCGCGTCGCGATCCCCAGGCGCCCGTTGTGGGTGAGGTTTCCCCCCTCGAAGGCGAGGTCCTCGATCTTGATGTGGACTCCCTCCGCTTCGAGGTGCTCCAGTACCGCTGCATCGATGGCCCGGTTCAGCTTCTTCGTGCCGTGGGGGGGCGCGTAGCGGAACTTGATGCCGCCGCGGGTCGAGGGGATCGGGGCGAAGTCGCGGATCCAGATGTCGGGGACGGGGGCCAGCCGGAACACCCCGGGGCCCAGCCCGGAGAGACGCTCGAGCTTCCGCGCCTGACCCTCGTCCTCCACCAGACAGCGGACGGCGTCGTGGCGGGCGATCTCTGTCACGAAGTCGGCGTAGAAGAGCTCGAGCTCCGACAGGTCCCGATTGTAGACGTACATCCCGGCGGTCGGAAGCACCAGGGTCACCTCATCCATCCGCCAATCCGGCACCAACACGACGTCCTCTCCCACCGGCCGATCTAGAAGTTGTGGTGATTGAGGTGCATCACCATGCACGAGAGCATCGCCCCGGACTTCATGAACTCCGAGAGGTTGAAGAAGACCGGCGTCAGGCCGAGCTTCTCGCACACCTCTTCCATGGATTGGATCTTCACCTTCTCGTAGCGATAATTCTCGTGACTCTCGGACAGCTCTTCGATGTTCGAGGCGCAGAGCACGAATTCGCCGACCCGAACGCAGTTCGTCATCCCACTATCGGCGTTGTCCACCGACACGTCGAGGATGGACGCGTGCTGTTCGATGGCAGCGAGGGTCGAGTCCTCTGCGGCCTCGGTGCACACGAGAACCTCCTCGCGAGTGATCGGAAAGACCGAGCAGTCCAGATGATAGAGGTACTCGTTGTCGATTTCGAAGGGAATCACCTGCATCGAAAAGCGCTGCTCGAACCAGCGCAGGGCGTCCCTGCTGGTGCGCAGGCCGTGGGCCCCCACGTACACGTTGCCCCCCAGATACTTGAGGTCGGCCTCCCCCTCGAAGAAGGGCGGAGCCACCTCCCAGGGGAGCGACATCTGCCGGAAGAACTCGATCCCCGGCGCCTGCTCGCCCCGTCGCGGCGGCGAGCGGAAGTTCGAGACGACGACGGTCCTCTCCTCGGTGTGGGGCAGGACGACGCCGAGATTGGCGACGTAGGTCTGGTCCTGCAGGCCCGGCTGGCTCGGCAGCAGGTACACCACGCCGCGGGCCGCCAGGAAACGATACAGCTCGAGGAACTGCTCCAGCGCCCGGCCGCGGTCCACCCGGCGGGCGTCGTCGTCGAGCTCCCGCATCCAGACGTTGTTGGCCGTCTCCGTGGACAGCGAGAGCGGCGGGTTCATCAGGAAGGCCGGACGGGCCTGCCGGGTGATGGGGACGAACGGGTCGGACACGGGAACCCCCCTGGCCCCTCCCCAAGCCGATGCGATATCTACATCCAGGATGCTGAAAAGTCAACTCGAATTGTTTGATTTCGGGCCGCGGCGGAGAAGGGGCTACGGGAACACCAGCTGCAGCCCGGAGAAGCCCCGGACGTTGCTGGAGTGCATGCGCTCCACCCCCTCCTCCGGAGCGTCGTACTCCCCGAAGCGCCGGAAGAACTCCTCGAGGGCGATGCGGGACTCGAGGCGCGCCAGGGACGCGCCCAGGCAGATGTGCTGGCCGTGGCCGAAGCCGAGGTGCAGGTCGATCTCGCGGCGGACGTCGAAGCGGTCGGGGTCGGGAAAGCGACGCTCATCGCGCCCGGTGGCGCCGTTGATGAGCAGCACTCTCGCTCCTCGGGGCAGCTTGCGGCCGTGAAGCTCGACCGGCTCCGTGGTGGTGCGACCCTGGTAGTGGGAGGGCGGGTCATAACGCAGCGTCTCTTCCACCGCTCCGGGGATCGCGCCGGGCTCCGCCATCAGGATGCGACGCTCGCCGGGGTTTCGAGCCAGCCAATACAAGGCCGTGGCCAGCAGTTTGGTGACGGTTTCGTTGCCAGCGGTGGCGAGCAGGTTGAAAAACGACTGGATCTCCAGATCCGAGAGGCGTTCCGGGCCGACCTCACCCGGCAGCTCGGCCTGGGTGAGCAGGGTCATCATGTCCTCTCTGGGATGACGGCGCCGCTCGATCAGCGCCTCCCGGAAGTAGCGGGAGAGATGTCCCATGGCTTCCAGGGCGCGTTGGGGAGGGTCGGGATTTCCGGGATCCCGGTGGAGGATGTCGTTCGACCACCCCCGCACCTCATCGCGATCCTCGGGCGGAATCCCCAGTAGGGCACTGATCACGTCCATGGGCAGGCGGGCCGTGAATTCCTTCACGACGTCGAAGCCGGAGCAGCCCACCAGACGGTCCAGATGCTCCGCCGCGATGGCACGGATCTGCGGCTCGAGCTCCGCGATGCGACGGGGAGTGAACGCCTTGGACACCAGGTTGCGAATCCGGGTCTGTCGCGGCGGATCCATGAAGATGATCAGCGGCCCGCTCACGTCCTTGTCCATCAGCTCGAGCACGGTGCCCCGCGCGGAGCTGTAGCGGCGCCAGTCGAGAAAGGCCTCGAGCACGTCGTCGAAGCGGGTGAGCGCCCAGAAGTCCAGACGTTCGTTGTAGTAGGCCGGCTCGTGCGCGCGCATCCCCCGGTAGACCGGGTACGGATCCGCGTCGAGCTCGTAGGAGTAGGGATCGTATTCCATCACGCGGGGCTCGGGCCTTCGGGCATGAGCTGGATCTCGTCCAGGTGGGTTCCGGGGGGTGCCGTCACCGCCCCCAGCACCGCGCGAGCCACGCTCTCCGGGGGCATCCAGCGCAGGTGCCGCTGGACGCCCCAGTAGCGCCAGGACTCGAGCAGCCGCTGGAGCACGCCCGGGTCCCAATCCCGCCCGAACTCGGTTCCGGTCGGTCCAGGACGTACGATGGTCGAGCGGATCCCGGTGCCCTCCAGCTCCATGCGCAGCGAGCGCGCGAGGCCCTCCAGCCCCGATTTGGTGGCCGTGTAGGCCACCTGGTAGGGCCGGGGGCGGATGGCGTTCTCGGACGACACGAAGACCAGGTCTCCCCGCCGACCGGTGGCGCGCATGGAGGCGACCGCCCGCCGGGCGAGCAGCAACGGTCCCACCAGGTTCGTGGCCACCTCGAACTCCAGGTCTTCGGGGGCCACCTCGTGCAGTAGGCCGGGGACACAGAGCCCGGCGTTGTTGACGAGCACGTCTACCGGCCCCAGGCGCTTCTCCGCGGCCTCGAAGAAGGCGTCGAGGGAGGCGCGCTTGGAGACGTCCAGGGATTGCAGCAGCACCCGGGCTCCCCCCGCCTCGAGCTCGGCACCCACCTTCTCCAGCCGTTCGGGGCGCCGGGCCCCGATTGCCACCGGCCAGCCGAGCTCGGCAAAACCCCGGGCGATGGCCGCGCCGATCCCCGCCGAGGCGCCGGTGACGAGGCAGACCCTCGACGTGGCCCCTGCGGCCGGGCTCACGCCCTGAACCCGACCGGGAGCGCCGCGAAGCCACGCACGTTGATGGAGTGGATGCGGGCGAGGCCCGCTGGGTCGATCTCGAAGTCCGGCATCCGCCGCCACACCTCCTCCAGGGCCACCCTCGCCTCGAGACGGGCGAGGGCGGCGCCGAGGCAGAAGTGGGTGCCCTGGCCGAAGGAGAGCATGGAGCTCGTGTTGCGCAGGATGTCGAAGCGGTCGGGATCTTCGAAGACCCGCTCGTCCCGATTCGCCGACCCGATCAGGAGCACCACGCGGTCTCCTTCCCGGAGCTTCTCACCCTGCAGCTCGACATCCCGGCTGAGCGTCCGCGCCAGGGCCTGGGTGGAACCGTCGTAGCGCAGGGTCTCCTCCACCCAGCACGCAATCCTGCCGGGATCCTCGCGCACCCGGTCCCGCTCCCCGGGATTGCGCCAGAGCCAGTAGAGGGCGTTGGCCAGCAGCTTGGTGGTGGTCTCGTTGCCGGCGATGATCATCAGGAAGAGAAAGCCCAGCACCTCCCGCGGGCTGAGACGGTCTCCATCGATCTCGGCTGCCAGCAACGCACCCGTCAGATCGTTCCGGGGCTTCTTCTCCCGCTCGATCACCAGCTCGCGGAAGTAGGCCAGCAGCCGGCCGGCCGCCTGCATGCCTTCGGGCGGGACGTCGCGGGTGTGCTCTTCCCGGTGGACCACCGCATCCGCCCAGCCGCGCAGCTCCTCGCGGTCGGCGGCGGGCACGCCGATCATCTCGCTCACCACGTCCATCGGAAGCCTGCCCGCGAAGTCGCGAATGAACTCGCAGCGGCCCAGTGACACGAAGCGATCGAGGTAGCGGGAAGCGAGCTCCCGGATGTGGGGCTCGAGGCTGGAGACCCGCCGGGGCGTGAAGGCGCTCGAGACCAGCGCCCGCATCCTTGTGTGGCGAGGCGGGTCCATCGCCAGGAACGACATGGTCGCGTCGGCCCGTGGATGGGACGCGGCTGGGTCGAGAGAGACGCCGAAGCGATTGGAGTAGAGGGCGAAGTCGCGCAGCGCCGCGAGCACGTCGGCGTGGCGGGAGAGCGCCCAGAAGCCGATCTCCTCGTTGCGGTAGACCGGCGCCCTGGCCCGGAGCGCCGCGTAGATGGGATAGGGGTCCTCGTGGGTCCGGTAGGCATAGGGATCGTAGCTGACCATGGGCGACCTCTTGCGAGCGCGGCCACCCTACGCCATCCGAACGGGCCCCGCATAGGGCCCGCCCATGGCGGCCAGCGGACCGCCCGACGGCCTTCGGGCGTTCTCAGGAGGGGAAACCCCGCGTTCTTCCTGGAAACTTCCGGGCGGGTGTCCGCCGTCACAGAAGCCCCGCACCAGCGCGCT
>JBDLIK010000047.1:0-12001 GCA_039714895.1 Myxococcota bacterium
TGATTGAGGATTAAACACGCCGTGTTCGCCCTTATTGATAACGGCAATCCCGGAAAGCTCTCCTTCTGCTTCGCCGAGGACGAGGAGGGCTCGCCCTGGACTCCGCTCTCCACCGCGCTCGGCGCCGCGCCGGGCGCGAGCACGGTGACGCTCTTCCCGGGCGAGGGGCCGCGCACCGTCGTGGACCAGCTCTCCCGGGATCCGGAGTCCCTGGCACGGAGCTTCGCGGCGTGTCTACGCACCCTGCATCACCCGAAGCTCCTGCTCGCCTTCGACTGTCTGCTCGCAGTGGGGCCCGAGCACTCCCGGGTCTTCGCCGAGGCCGGCTGGGACCGGAAGCAGCTCGTGGAGCGTCTGCACGAGCTGCTGCGCATCCCTGGGTCGGAGTTCGTGCGCGGGGCGGGGGGAATCGCCGAGGGGCTGCCCGAGGCGCTGCGCGATGCGACGTTGCCCAAGTTCCGACCCGACGGGATCCTGCTCGTGCACTGCGGTGGCACGGCCGGACTGTTCTCTGCCATCATCGGGGGCTGGGCGGGCGGTACCATCGGGAGCCAGCCGGTGTGGAGGGAGATCGGGCAGTGAGCGAGCCGCGCGTCCTCCTCGATCCGACCTCGGAGCGCAGCCTCGCCCGGCGCGCGCGCCTGGCGAGGCCCGGCACGCTCGAAGGGCTCACCGTCGGTCTCCTCGATATCTCGAAGCCCCGGGGCGATCGCTTCCTCGATCGCCTGGAGGAACGCCTCCAGGAGCGCGGAGTCGCGACGAAGCGCTTCCAGAAGCCCACCTTCACGAAGCCTGCCCCGGTGGATCTGCGCCAGCAGATCGCCGAGAGCTGTGGAGCCGTGATCGAGGCGCTGGCAGATTGAGGGAGCTGCACGTCGTGCAGTGTGCATGACATCGTCGACCTCGAAGGGCGGGGGGTGCCCGGCGTCTTCGTGGCCACGGTGGAGTTCACCGACGGCGCCGAGCACCAGGCCAGCGCCCTCGGCGCCGACCCCGCCGCCGTCTACGTGCGTCATCCCATCCAGGATCGCAGCGACCAGGAGATGGTCGAGATCGCGGACGCAGCCTTCGACGAGGTGATGCGTCAGCTCTGTGCCGAGCGCTGAGGCAGGCGCCGCTCAGAACCTCGAGGCCGTGAGCTCCACGTCCGCCCGGGCCCAGGCATTCTCGAAGCCCGTGCGCGCCCAGGTCGCGTCCGCCGCCTTGCCCTGGGCCTCCAGGCTCTCCGAGAGACCGTAGAGGGACCAGCCGTTGGCCGGGTACTGCTCGAGGTCGCGGCGGTAGACGGCCTCGGCCTCGACTGCACGATCTCCGCTCAGCAACACCGCACCGAGCGCCTGCCGCACGGGGAAGTACCAAGCCGGGGGCTCGATGTAGTTCATGGCGTCCTGCGCCGCCACCGATGCTTCGAGCGCCGCGACGGCCGCATCGAGGTCGCCGGTCTCGGCGGCCCGCTCTCCCTTCAGGTGCTCGAGTCCCACCCGGAGCCGACCGGCGGCGGTACCCCCGGCCGGGTCGAAGATGGTGGTGCCAAGCGAAGGGTCGGCCGCAATCGCTTCGAGCTCGGCCAGCTCCGCATCCGCCTCCTCGAGCCGCTCCAGCCGCAGCAGAGCGAGGCCCCGGGCGTAGCGCCAGATGGCCGTAGCGTAGGGCAGGTCCGGAGCGGGCGGCGGCTCGGCGAGGATCGCGTCCCAGCGTCCGAAGCGCGCCAGGGTCAGGATCGGCAGCACGAGGTAGTCCTCGAGCCAGGGATAGGTGGCGATCTCATCCGAGGGGATGTTGGCTTCGAGACGCCTCGCCGCAGTGAGCGCCAGGTCGCTGCGACCCTCGGTGGCCGCGGCCGCCCAGATGAAGTGCAGGTTGTGGTTGTAGTAGCCGGCGGCGTAGGCCTGGGGCGCGCGGCACCAGGCGAAGTAGGCGACGTCGGCCGCCGCCGCGGCCTCGTTGACGCTGACGGCGTCCTCGTAGCGTCCCACGCGCCAGTAGATGTGCGAGGGCATGTGGACCAGGTGCCCGGCATCGGGCGCAATCTCGACCAGGCGGTCGGCCGCGGCCTCCGCCCGCTCGGGCTCGAATTCCTCGACGGCGTGGATCAGGTAGTGGTTTGCTCCCGGGTGCTCGGGGTCGCGCTCGAGCACGAACTCCAGAAGCTTCAGCACCTCGCCGGTGTGCTCCCGGGGCTCGCCCTCGGGCGTGTAGTAGTCCCAGGGCGTCAGGTCCATCAGAGCCTCGGCGAGCAGGGTCGCCGCATCCGCGTCGTCCGGGTACGCCTGCTGCACGCCGCGCATGGCCTCGGCGTAGGCCTGGTCGAGGGCAGCGCGGTCCGCCCCGGGATCCGCGGAGTAGCGGGTGGCCAGCGCCTCGATGTAGGCGCGTTCCGCCTCACTCGCTCCGGCCGAGAGTCGTCCGGCCCGCTCCACCGCGGCTTGCGCCTGGGCGCCTGCCTCGGGTCCCATCGGAGCGTTGATGTTGGGTCCGAGGGCCAGCGCGATGCCCCAGAAGCACATGGCGCACGGGGGATCGAGGCGCGCAGCCTCCTGGAAGGCGTTGATGGCGGCCTCGTGATTGAACCCGAAGGTGAGGATCAATCCCTGGTCGAAGTAGCGCTGGGCACGCTCGGAGCCGGTGGTGATCGGGTGGTGGTGGTCCCCCAGGTCGTCGAGGAGCCGCGGCGAGGTCTCGGCCGCGGAGGCCAGGGGCGCTTCGGCCGGGGGCGCGGACTCGCCGGACCCGGCGCCGGAGCGCAGCTCGCAGGCAGCCGGACCGAGGAGCAGCACCCCCGCCACGACGAAGCCGATCTTCCTACCCATGAGAACCCTCCCGGCCGGAGTCTAGGAGGGCGAGCGAAGCGGCGCACGGTCCGGCTGGCGCAGGAGCACGGCCGGCGGCTGCGGCCTCCTGCCGCAGCCGTTAGCGGAAGCCGCCGTGGTAGCGGATCCGCGAGCCGTTCACGGGGTCTCTCGCGCGGTGGGTGCGAATGGAGTCGTCCTGGGGGACGGTCCCGACGGCTCGGATCACGATTCCGGACGGCTGCCCGTAGTCCCGCGTCCCGTGGTAGATGACGTCCACCGGTCGAGAGCTCGCGCCCCGGGTGGGGATGGCGCTCGGGTCCGGCCAGTGACCGATGGGGTCGAGGTCCCGGTAGATCCGGATGCCTCGCTTCCGCACGCGCACCTTCACGGGCCCTCCGCTGGTCATCATGTAGCGGTCGTACTGCTCGGCGATCTCGAAGATCGAAATGGCTGCCGCTGCTCCCTCGTCTTCGTCCGCCGCCCCCGCCGGTAGGGCCACGCCCAGGCCGAGCACGAGCGAGAGCCCCAGTCCGGTCCATTGCTTTCGCTTTCGCGCGGCGCACCGCATCCCATCCAACTCCTTCGCCTCGGCGACGGTCCGTTGCTGCGGAGCGATTATGTCATGATTTCCGCTGAAATGCGCGTGAGTTGCGACCTCGTGACGCGCAGCCGATGCGCAGCATGCGGGTCAAGCAGCGCGCGCGTTGGGACGATTCAGGACCTCCGAGCCTCGTTCAGGAGAAGCCGTCCTGCACCCGTACGTCCTGCTCCCGTTGGCCTCGGGCGTCGCGGCCGTCGCCCTGGCCACCGCCATCCTCACGCGCGACTCGCGCCACGCGGCCCATCGTCTGTCGGCGGCCATCCTGGGCTGCGCCGCCTACTGGTCGTTCCTCGAAGTCATCTGGAACTCCCTCGACACCCCGACCTGGGTGCCGCTCCTGGTGCGTCTGTCCTCTCTGGGCTGGATGCCCCTGGGCGTGCTCTCGCTCCACCTCTGCCTCGCACTCGGCGGCGACTCCCGCTCGCGGCTGCGCCGGCTGCTCCCCGGCCTCTATCTGCTCGCGGGCCTGGACTGCCTGCTCTACGTCGCGGCGCCATGGGGGATCGCAGGGGTGCTGCGCACCCCCTGGGGCTGGAGCTTCCGCTACGGTCCCCTCTTCCTGTTTCAGTACCTGCCCGTCGCCCTCCTGGCCAGCGCCTCCATGACGCTACTCTGGCGTCGCGTCTACCCACGGCAGGCCACCGAGAGCGAGCGTCGCCAGGCGCGCTGGGCCCTGGTGGCCATCAGCGTGCCCCTGGTCATCGCCTCCAGCACCGACGCGCTGCTCCCGTACCTGGGGCTCCACGTGCCCCGCCTCGGCAGCGCCAGCATCACGCTGCTCGGCGCGGTCGTCGCCTGGAGCATCCAGCGCTACGGCTATTCGATCCTGGCGCCATCCACCTACGCCCCGCAGATCCTCGCGTCTCTCCGGGATGGGGTCGCCCTGCTGCGCTTCGACGGCATCATCCGCCTGGCCAACCGCAGTCTGGCCCGGCTCTGCGAGTCCGGCGCCGAGGCCCTGGCGGGTCGGCCCATCTCCGACTTCCTGCCGGATCTCCCTTCCCTGGAGGGGCGCGGGGTGTCCGGGCTCGAGTGCCAGCTCGTCTCCGAGTCCGGGCAGCGTCTGGTGGTGGCCGTGACCTCCTCCGAGCTCCGCGACCGGCTCGGCGAGCGGGTGGGGTTCGTCCTCTCGGTCCGGGACGTGCGCGACGTGGTCGCCATGCGCAGCCGCCTGATGCTCTCGGGTCGGCTCTCGGCGGTGGGGGAGCTGGCCGCGGGGATCGCCCACGAGATCAACAACCCCGTCGCCTACGTGCAATCCAACCTGAACCAGATGGGAAGTCACTGGCAGCAGGTCAGCGGCCGGCTGAACGGGATCTACGACGACCACGAGCTCGATGAGGTGTTGGCCGACGGGGAGGAGCTGATCCACGAGTCGCTCGCGGGCGTGAAGCGCATCGCAGCCATCGTGCAGGACGTGCGTGGCTTCGCGAGGACCGGAGCAGGGGAGCGCTCGCTGGTGGCGGTGAACGAGCTCCTGGAGAGCGCGCTGCGAGTGGCGGAGCCCCACCTCCGCTATCGCGCGGTGGTCGAGCGCGACTATGGAGAGGTCCCGCTGCTCTCCTGCAATCCCGAGGAGCTGAAGCAGGTCTTTCTCGACCTGCTGCTCAACGCGGGGAAGGCCATGGAAGAGAGTGGCAAGATCCACCTGCAGACCGGGCTGGAGGAATCCCGCCTGCTGATTCGGATCGCGGACGACGGCCGCGGAATGGCTCCCGACGTGCGCGAGCGGATCTTCGATCCCTTCTTCACCACCGAACGGGAGAGCGACGGGCTGGGACTCGGGCTCTTCCTCTCCTACGAGATGGTGCGGCAGCACGGGGGTGACATCGAGGTGGAGTCCGAACCGGGCCGCGGCACCTGCTTCCGCATCCGGCTGCCCGTCGAGGTCTGATCGGGTCGCCGCTATCCTGCTGGAATGCCGGCCCCGGCCTGGAACGACTCTCCCGGGGACCTCGTGGCCCGGGCGAACGCCCTCGGCGTCTCCCGGGAGGCGGTCGAGCTCTGTTCCGGCTGCGACGTCCTCGACCTGCACCTCGACTCGTTCATCTGGAAGCGCTTGTTCGGCTACGACCTCCACTCCCGTCACGGGCTCGGCCCGCTGCGGGGCCACTTCCTCTCCCAGGTCGACCTGCCTCGGCTGCGAGAGGCCGGGTTCACCGGGGCCACCTGGGTGATCACCACCAACCCCTGGCGTCGGGAGGCCTTCCGGCCCCGGGTGTTCCTCGAGAACCTGCGACGCCTGCAGGAGATCCTGGAGAGCCGTCCGGACGAGGTGCAGGTGGTGCGCAACGCCAGCGAGTATCGCCAGGCGCGGTCCTGCGGCCGCCATGCGGCCTTCCTGGGCATCCAGGGAGGCAACGCCCTCGACCGCGACCTCGACGATCTCGATCTCATTCCCGACGACCTGATCCTGCGCATCACCCTCGTGCATCTCACGAACTCGAAGATCGGGGTGACCAGTCGCCCCGGCCGGGCGCGAAGGGGGGAGGGACTCACGGATCTCGGACGGGACTATGTGAGGCGCCTGGACGAGAAGCGCATCCTGATCGACCTCGCACACATCAACCGCGAGGGATTCTTCGACGCCGTGAAGGTCCACGATCCCTCGAAGCCGCTGGTGGTGACCCACACCGGCGTCAGCGGGGTGCACCGGCACTGGCGGAACCTGGATGACGAGCAGCTCCGGGCGGTGGCCGACAGCGGGGGAACCGTGGGCATCATGTACCAGTCGACGTTCCTGGGCGACCGCTGGTGGGACGGTCGCGCCGAGTCCGTGGTGCGCCACCTGGCCCACGTGGTGGAGACGGTCGGAGAGGATCACGCCTCGCTGGGAAGCGACTGGGACGGCGCCATCAATCCTCCAAGGGACCTGCGCTCTCCCCTCGATCTGCCTCGCCTGGTGGAGGCGATGCTGCGCCGGGGGTTCGGGCCCGAGCGCATCCGCAAGATCCTCGGGAGCAACTTCCTGCGGGTCGTCGCGGCCGTGCGAGGCTGACTCCGACCCCACGGCATCACTTGGACGGCGTCTCCGGACACCCACCTTCTGGCGAAGGGTGAGATTGGCACTGCTGCAGTCCACCTGGTGCGACGGGAAGGTGGACGATGGAACGGATTCGTCTCGCGCTTGGTGCTGCGCTTGCTGCCGGTCTGCTGCTGGCTCCGGCACCCTCCATGGCCACGGGAATCGTCCTCGACGGCGTCGGCGACTCCGGCATGATCGACGGCGCCTACTTCACGGCCATCGGATCACTCACCTCCGCCGGCACGGGCCAGTTCGATTCCTTCGTGCGCATCCAGCACGGCGGGATGGATCCGCAGTTCGAGGCGGGATTCAACACGGACGGAGCCGTCGAGCTCGAGACGAAGTCGGGCCCCTGGACCCGCTCGATCCAGCTCTCGGAGATCCCCCTGCTCGCGTACGAGGGGACCACCTACTACGAGTTCCTGTTCGACTCCAACGAGGTCGGCGGGGAGAACAGCTCCATCCAGATCGACGACATCCAGATCTTCCTGGGCGGGGCGGGCGATCTGACCGGCTACGACGGCAGCGCAAATACCCTGGCAGGCCTGTCGGCCGTCTATCGGCTCGACGACGGCGACGACCACACGATCCTCCTGAACGCGAACTTCAACGGAAGCGGCCGCGGCGAGGTGCAGTTCCTGCTGCCCACCACCTCGGTGGGCGGGGACCCGGGCGATTTCCTGTACTTCTACTCCGAGTACAGCCTGGCGGGCGACGGCTTCGAGGAGTGGGGGCTGCGCGTGGGCGGGGCGGTCCCCCCGCCGGCCCCCGCCGTGCCCGAGCCCCAGACGCTGCTCCTCATGATCGCGGGTCTCGCGGGCCTCACCTACCAGGCACGCCGCCCCTCCTAGGGCTGCGGGCTTCGCCCGCAGCCAGTCGGCTGTGCTCCCACGTCAGCGGCACCCTGCGCCGCTTCGCTCCTGGCCCAGTCAGGAACGGTCAAGTGAGGGAGTGGGCGGACCGATCCCATCTCCGGGACCTCCCGGGTCGGGGATCGCGCCACTCATGAATCCCTACGTCTGGCTACTGCTGCTCGCCTGCACCGGATCGGCGATCACCGCCGGGCTGATCCTGGCGCGAGATCCGGCGAGCCGCTCCAACCGGACTGCGGCCTTCCTGAGCGTGTGCACCGCCTTCTGGGCCATGTGCGAGGTGGCCTGGAATACCTCGAGCGACCCCCGCGTCGTCCTCACCCTCGTCAAGCTCTCGGCCTTCGGCTGGATCTGGATCGGCCCCACGGCGCTGCGGGTCTTCCTCGCCGCCAGCGAGGATCGCTCCCGTCGAGGGGCGCGTCTCGTGGCCACCGGCTATGCGCTCACCGGGGGTCTGCTGATCCTCGAGTGGACGACCCCCTGGCTCCACTCCGGCGTGGTCCGGACCAGCTGGGGCTGGGCCTACGAGTTCGGTCCCCTCTATCTACCCTTCTACGCGATCACCATGGCCAGCGTGGGCTACGGCCTCTTTATCGGCATCCGCTACGTGGTCCGCACCGCCTCCCCCGCCGAGCGGACCCAGGGCCGCTGGGTGCTGCTGGCCCTCTCGGTTCCGCTCGTGGCGGGCTCGCTCACCGACGGCATCCTCCCCTTCCTCGGGATTCAGCTGCCGCGGCTCGGCACCCTCTCCCTCACCAGCCTCTGCGTGACCATCGCCTGGAGCCTCCATCGCTATGGCTACTCGCTCCTCGTGCCGGGGCGCTTCGCACCGGAGATCCTCGATGTCCTCTCCGACGGTGTCGTCCTGCTCCGAGCGGGAGGAGAGATCCGCGTGGCGAACCGCGCCGCGGGGGAGCTGGCTGGGCGCAGCCCCGAAGAGCTGGTGGGGTGGCGCCTGGATCGGCTGCTGCCCTTCGTACCCCTGGATCCCATCCCTCGCATCGAGCACCTGGAGGGGGAGTTGGTGGCATCGGGCCGGCGCATCCCCGTTTCGGTCGCTTCCTCGTCCCTCGCAGACCGCAGCGGCTCACTCCTCGGGGTCGTGCTGGTGGTCCGCGACATGCGTGAGGTCGCCGTGCTGCGCCAGCGCCTGGTCATCTCCGGCCGACTGGCGGCGGTGGGCGAGCTCGCCGCCGGAATCGCTCACGAGATCAATAACCCCATCGCCTACGTACGCTCGAACCTCGGAGTGCTGCGGCAGCAATGGCAGGCGCTGGGGGAGACCCTGTTCAAGGCGGAGGGGGTCGCGGCCGAGGCCGCCGAGCTCTTCCCGGACACCGAGGAGCTGATCGAGGAATCCCTGGCGGGGATCGACCGCGTAGCGCGGATCGTACGGGACGTGAAGAACGTGTCCCACATGGGTGCCAGCGAGCGCGAGCCCGCCGACGTGAACCGGCTCCTCGAACGGGTGCTGCGCGTGTCCGCGCCGCAGCTGGAGGGACGGACCCGGGTCGAGACCCATCTCGGCGAGCTCTCTCCGGTCTCCTGCTCGCCTCAGGAGCTCGAGCAGGTCTTCCTCAATCTCGTGTTGAACGCCCATCAGGCGATGCCCACCGGAGGGCGCATCCGCATCGCGACCGCCATGGAAGGCAGCGACGCGGTAGTGGTCGTCGAAGACGAAGGCCCGGGCATTCCTCCCGAGGACCAGGCGAGGATCTTCGATCCCTTCTTCACCACCAAGCCCCAGGGCGAGGGAACCGGTCTCGGACTCTCGATCTCCTACCAGATCGTGCGCCAGCACGGGGGCGAGATCATCGTGGCCTCGTTGCCGCCCCATGGCACCGCGTTCACGGTGCGGCTTCCGGCCTCGAGCCCCTGACCCAGCCGAAGGCGGGCTAGAGCGGCCTCGGAGCGGGCGGCTCGACCGGGGCGGCGGCGTTTCCCTCGATGAGGCCGCGGAAGGCCGGGGTCGGGAAGAAGATGAGCAGGAGCATCGCCACCGCGGCGATGCCGAGGGTCGAGGTCAGCACCAGCACGCCGGCGACGATGGAGTGTGCCAGCTCGGGGATCCATTGCGCGGTGGAGCCCACCTCGGCCACGTACCAGATGCGGGCCAGCGGGTCGGCGCTCCCCATGTCGAAGACGGCGATCGCCCAGATGCCGAGGAGCAGGAAGCGGTTGGTGACCAGGGGCTCGGCGAGCCCGATGCGCATGCGGCGCCTCAGCAGGCCCCAGTAGCGCAGGGACTCGAAGGACAGCCAGACCAGGGCTCCGGTCCGCAGCACCCAGCTCGTCCAGTAGGCGGCTCCCGGCATCACGCGGACCGCGAAGCCCTCGGTGGCGGGAATGGCCAGGTAGGCGGCCGCGAGGGCTGCCAGCAGGGCGCCCAGCACCCGCCGGGCCCGGGCGGATCGCGGGTAGAAGGTCTTCCAGGTGAAGACGTAGAGGGCCGCGAGCCCGGCGTTGGCGGCGGCCAGGGTCACGGCGTGAAGCGGCGTCGAGACGGCGGCGGGCAGCGTCCGCGAGGCGTCGGTCCAGCTCATGTAGAGAAAGCCGCTGAGGCTGAAACCGAGGACCTGGGCCAGCAGGAAGTAGAGGGCGAGCCAGGTCTCCGGGCCCTTGGTGGCGCGCCCCAGCTTCGAGAGCCGAACGCCGATCACGAGGGCGAGGCCGATGCTCGCAAGGGTGATGAGGCCGCTGATCGCTTCCATGTCCCTGCCGTCCACTGGGCCGCACCTCTTTTCGGACGATTGGGCCAGCTGCTTGAAGAGCCGGCCTGGCTCGGGGGAAGCCACTGGACACGCAGCCTGGCGCGAGCAACTCTCGCGGGGACCGAACCTCCCCCTTCGTGCTGGCATCCAACTCTCCGGCTCGCTGCGCTCGCGCAGGGGCCAAGAGGAGCCCATGCGCATCCTGCGCCCCGACCGGATCCCCAGCAATGAGATCACCGATCCGGCGCTCGCCCTCGGACGGCGGGATTTCCTGCGGGGGTTCGCCAGCGCCGGTCTGGTGGCTGCCTCCGGGCTCGCCTGCCTGGGCGCGGAGGAGGGGGAGGCGCGGGAGGAGTCCCAGCCGGCGAGGCTCCCCGATGTGCGCCCCGGGGCGGCCGCCTACTCCACAGACGAGGCCGCCACCGACTTCGAGTCGGCCACGACCTACAACAATTTCTACGAGTTCGGAACCGGCAAGACGGATCCCGCGCGCGAGGCCGGCCGGCTGCGCACCAGACCCTGGTCCGTGGCCATCGAGGGCGAGGTGGCCCGCCCGGGGACCGTCGACCTCGAGGATCTGCTCCGCCCCCATCCCCTCGAGGAGCGCATCTACCGGCATCGCTGCGTCGAGGCCTGGTCGATGGTGATCCCCTGGGTGGGTTTTCCTCTCGGGCAGCTGCTGTCGCGCTTCGAGCCGACGTCCCGGGCGAAGTACGTGGCCTTCGAGACGCTTCACGATCCGGAGCAGATGCCGGGTCAGCGACGCTCGGTGCTGGACTGGCCCTACCGTGAGGGCCTGCGCATGGACGAGGCCATGCACCCGCTCACCCTGCTCGTCATGGGGATGTACGGCGGGGTGCTCCCCAACCAGAATGGAGCGCCGCTGCGCCTGGTGGTCCCGTGGAAGTACGGCTTCAAGGGCATCAAGTCCATCGTGCGCATCCGGCTGCAGGAGACCCAGCCGGCCACCTCCTGGAACCTCCAGGCGCCCCGGGAGTATGGCTTCTACTCGAACGTGAATCCGAAGGTGGACCACCCCCGCTGGAGCCAGAAGAGCGAACGTCGCATCGGCGAGTGGCGCAGGCGGAAGACGCTCTTCCTGAACGGCTACGCGGAGCAGGTCGCATCCCTCTACACCGGGATGGACCTGCGCAAGCAATTCTAGGTTGGAGCGGGCGAGCGGACGGCGGCTTGCGCATGGACTGGTGGTGGCGGGCGGGCTGCTCCCTGCGCTGTTTCTCGTGACGGGAGCGTTCACCGATCGGCTCGGCGCCAAC
The DNA here is from genome assembly GCA_039714895.1 of Myxococcota bacterium. Taxonomy (GTDB): domain Bacteria; phylum Myxococcota_A; class UBA9160; order UBA9160; family DASRUS01; genus JBDLIK01. Next base: position 11,279 of record JBDLIK010000047.1, read on the forward strand.
CCCGTCGAGGCGATCACGCACACCACCGGCGAGTGGACGCTGCGCTTCCTGGTGGCCACCCTGGCCATCACCCCCCTGCGGAGGCTCTTCTCCTGGCGGCTCGTCGCCCCCTATCGGCGCAGCTTCGGCCTGCTGGCCTTCTTCTACGCCTGCCTCCACTTCGCCACCTATCTGGTCCTCGACCTCGGTCTCGAACCGGCCCTCCTGGTGGAGGACGTCCTGGAGCGCCCCTTTGTGACCGCGGGCTTCACGGGCCTCGTGTGCATGGTGCCCCTGGCACTCACCTCCACCCGGGCGATGGCCCGGCGGCTCGGACGCCGCTGGAAGACCCTCCATCGGCTGGCCTACGTGGCCGGCGTCTGTGGGGTGGTCCACTTCCTGTGGCTGGTGAAGGCGGACCTTCGGGAGCCGCTGGTGTACGCCGTGTTGGTGGGGGGGCTGCTGGCGCTTCGCCTCGGCTGGTGGCTGCGCTCTTAGCCCCGACAGGGGCTGAAAGAGGCCGCACTGCAAGCGCCGGAGACGCGCGCAGCGAGGCAAGCCCGCCGCAGGCGGGCGCGCAGTGAGCCGGAGGCGAACGAAGCGGGCGCCCGCAAGGATTGCCGAGCAAAGCCTGTGGTGCCTGCGGGCAGGTGCTCCTGAACCTGGTGATCAACGCCGCCCAGGCCATGGGGTCCGGATCGAGGAGGTCCCGGACCAGGGGGAGGTCGCCGCCGCCGTGGCCGC
>JBDLIK010000048.1:0-12000 GCA_039714895.1 Myxococcota bacterium
CGTAGTCCGGCAGCCACAGAAGACAGGCGATCTCCGCCGCGGCGATCTCGCCCGCCTGCACCGTGGCGTCATCGTCGTTCTTGTAGACCTGCACCTTGCGCTGCCAGGTGAGCACCACCGCCTCCCCGGGCTCGCCCACGTTCCGGGTGGCCGTGGACTGCACGTGGACGATCCCGAGATTGGGACGGCTGCTCGAGGGTCGCACGCCGAGGACGCGCGTCTCCACCTCGAGGGTGTCCCCCACGTAGACGGGTGCCCCGAAGCGCATGTCCACGTACTCGAGGTTGGCTCGGGCGTTCTCGGAGACGTCCTCCACCGTCTGGCTGAAGGCCACGAGCATCACCAGGCCCGGGGGACACAGCAGCCCCTCGAAGCCGTAGGCCCGCGCGTAGCGGGCGTTCTTGGCCAGTGGGTTCGTGGTCATCGAGAACTCCGTGAAGGTCGTGAACAGGCCCTCGGTGACGGTCTTGCCGCCCTTGTGACGGAAGACCTGCCCCGGTCGGAAGTCCTCCAGGAAGTGACCGGTCTTCTTGCGGATGATGCGCGGGCTCTCGCTCAAGCGGCCTCTCCTCGGTTCGGTGGCGCCGCGCCGGGCTCGCCGGCCGGGGGTCGAGCATTCTAGCGAAGACAGGGTTGTGGGGGGCTGGCCCCGACCCCCCGGGCGCGTACCATCGCTCCCATGACCTCCCCGTCCTCCAATGCCCAGCGGGTGCTGGAGTCTCGCTACCTGCTGCGGGACACCGCCGGGCACCCCCTCGAGGGCTGGAAGGAGCTCTGCCAGCGCGTGGCCAGCGCCGTGGCGCAGGCGGAGCGTGCCCACGGAGGAGAGGTGGGTCCGGTGGCGGAGGCGTTCCAGCGGGCCCTGCTGCGCCGCGAGTTCCTGCCCAACAGCCCTACGCTGATGAACGCAGGGACCCAGGTCGGCCAGCTCTCCGCCTGCTTCGTGCTGCCGGTGGAGGATTCCATCGAGAGCATCTTCGAGTCGGTGAAGCGCATGGCGGTGATCCACCAATCCGGCGGTGGCACGGGCTTCTCCTTCTCGCAGCTTCGGCCTGCGGGCGATCAGGTGCAGGCGACCCGCGGCGTCGCATCGGGCCCCGTCTCCTTCGTCGCCGTGTTCGACGCCGCCACGGCCGTCGTCAAGCAGGGCGGACGCCGGCGCGGCGCGAACATGGGCGTGCTGAAGGTGGAGCACCCGGACGTTCTCGAGTTCGTCCACGCCAAGACCGATCCCGAGAGGCTCACGAACTTCAACCTCTCGGTCTCCACCCCGGATGCATTCTGGCAGGCCGTGCGCGGGGGTTCGACCTGGGATCTGGTGAACCCCAGGGACGGCAAGACCGTGCGCAGCGTCGACGCCCGGAGTCTCCTCGACGAGATCGCCCACAGCGCCTGGGTCGGGGGCGATCCGGGGGTGCTGTTCCGCGATGCCGTCGAGGCGGACAACCCCACCCCCGAGCTCGGGGAGCTCGCAGCCACCAACCCCTGCGGCGAGCTGCCGCTGCTGGCCTGGGAGAGCTGCAACCTGGGCTCCATCCGCCTCGACGCCTTCGTCCGAGAGGGGAGAATCGACTGGGCGCAGCTCGACGCCACCGTGGACCTGGGAGTTCGCTTCCTCGACGACGTGATCGAGGTCAACCGCCATCCCTACCCGGAGATCGCCGAACGGACCCTCGGCAACCGAAAGATCGGATTGGGGGTGATGGGGTTTGCGGACCTGCTCGTCGACCTCGAGATCCCCTACGACTCGGACGCGGCGGTGGCCCTCGCCGAGCGCGTGATGGAGCGCATCCAGCGCCGGGCGGCGGCGGCCTCCAGGGCCCTGGCCGAGGAGCGTGGCAGCTTCCCGAACCAATCTCGGGCGCGGCGGGGGACCCCGGGCGACCCGCGCCGCAACGCCACGGTGACCTCGATCGCACCCACCGGGACGCTCTCGATCCTGGCGGGCTGCAGCAGTGGCATCGAACCGCTGTTCGCGCTGGCGTTCGTGCGCCACGTGCTCGATGGCCAGACCCTGCCCGAGACGAACAAACGCTTCGAGCGCGCGCTGAAGGACTGTGGCGCGTGGAGCCGGAGCCTGGTGGACGAGGTGCGCGGGACGGGTTCGGTACGCGGCATCGCGGCGGTGCCCGAAGCCGTGCGCCGCCTGTTCCCGATCGCCTCGGACATCGCTCCCGAGGCTCACCTGGCGGTTCAGGCCGCCTTTCAGCGCCACGTCGACAACGCCGTATCGAAGACCATCAACCTACCCGAGCACGCCACTCCCGCCGACGTCGTCCGCATCTTCACCCGCGCGTGGCGCCTGAGGCTCAAGGGGGTGACGATCTTCCGCGAGGGCTCGAAGGGCATGGCGGTGCTGGTGCGCGGAAGCGCCGGCGCGACGGTGCAGGCCGACGGCGCCGGGGAGTGCGGCAGCGGAGTCTGTCTCTAGCCCCGCATGGGGCAGTCCGCCGCCAGGGGGCAGCGCTCCGGGCGCTCCCGCAGGCAGGCGGTCGCCCCCAGCCGCTCGAGGGCCGCCTCGACGTCGGCGAGCGGGGCCGGGTCCGTCTGGAGGAACGCGCGCAGCGCCCCCGGCTCTCCCTGCTCGTCCTCGCTCGCGGTGAGCCAGCCGAGGTGCACGGCCGCAGCCCGGGCTGCGGGGAGCAGCGGCATCTCGCCAGCGGCGGGCCACGGGTCGCGCAGGGGACGCAGGAAGCGGGCCAGCGTGCCCGCTCCGATGCCCGGGCCCAGGGCCGACAGGCGGGCGCCGAGCTCCTCCAGCTCGTCGCAGCCCCGGGCGAGGGCGTCGAGCGAGCCCTGGTGGGCCTCCTGGAGCGTTCGGGCGCTGCGGCAGAGACGGGCCGCCAGCGGGGCGGGCTCGCGAAGCTCCGCGGACGCCAGGCAGGCCGCCACCCCCTCCGGGGAGGCGCTGGCCAGGGCATCGGGCCGGTCGAGTCCCGCCCGGCGAAGCGCCGCGAAGGCTCGCTCGGCGCGCACGGCGTCCCGCCGGCTGGAGAGGAGGCAGGCGAGCACCCACCAACGGCCGCGCTCCGAATCGCCCCCGCTCGGATCGATCCCGGCCCTCGTGCAGGGGTGGCCCCCCAGACGTTCGACCAGCGACAGAGCGGAGACCCGGCGCGACGTGGGCAGCTCGCTCATGAAGACTCCCCGAGGGTGATCTATAGTGCGCCCGCGACGCTGGGGGGCCCGGTCGTCGTGAGGGGTCTCGGCCGTTGATCATCGCAGTTCCCAGGGAGACCGCACCGGGCGAGAATCGCGTGGCCCTCATCCCCGACGGCGTTCGTGACCTGGTGCGCGATGGCTTCGAGGTGGGGGTCGAGCGTGCCGCGGGGCTCGCCGCGGGCTTCGACGACGAAGCCTATCGCAACGTCGGCGCTCGCATCGAGGCCGACGCCCCCGCGCTCCTGGCGGCTGCGGACGCGGTCGTCAAGGTGCAACCGCCACGCCGTCTCGAGGACGGCAGCCACGAGGTGGAGCGGCTGCGCGAAGGGTCCGTGCTGATCGGCTTCCTGCGCCCGCTCGACGAGCCCGCACTCGCCGAGCAGCTGGCTGCCCGCAGGATCACCGCCTTCGCGATGGAGTTGATGCCGCGGATCACCCGGGCCCAGAGCATGGACGCGCTCTCCTCCCAGGCCACGATCTCGGGCTACCGCGCCGTGCTGCTCGCGGCGAGCGCGCTTCCCAAGATCTTCCCAATGCTGATCACCGCCGCCGGCACCCTCTCGCCGGCACGGGTGTTCGTCGTGGGGGCGGGAGTCGCGGGACTCCAGGCCCTGGCCACCGCCAAGCGGCTCGGGGCCATCACCGAGGCCTACGACGTACGAGCCGCGGCGCGGGAGCAGGTCGTCTCGGTGGGTGCACGCTTCGTGGAGCTCGAGATCGAGAGCGGGGACTCCGAGGACTCTGGAGGCTACGCCCGCGCCCAGAACGAGGACTTCTACCGCCGTCAGCGGGAGCTCCTCGCCGAACGCGTGCGAGCGGCCGACGTGGTGATCACCACGGCGTTGGTGCCAGGACGTCCGGCTCCCGTCCTGGTGGAGGCAGATGCCGTGCGTGCCATGCGGCCGGGCTCGGTCGTCGTCGACCTGGCGGCCGAACGGGGCGGCAACTGCCCGTTGACCCGCGCCGACGAACGCGTCACGGAAAACGGCGTCGCGATCTTCGGTCCCACCAACCTTCCCAGCGAGGCCCCGCTCCACGCGAGTCTGATGTACACGCGGAACGTGACCGCCTTTCTGCGGCACCTGGCTCCGGAGGCGGCGCTCGCGCTGGACCTGGAGGACGAGCTCACCCGCGATCCGCTGGTGGCTCACGAAGGGAAGGTCGTCAATGACGCCGTCCAGGCCCGTCTCACCGCTGAGTCGAGCTGAGGACTGAAGGCAGGAGATCCCCCCATGCTCGAGGACCCGGCTGTCGCCCTCACCGTGCTCGTGCTCTCGTTCTTCGTGGGATTCGAGGTCATCGCCAAGGTCCCGCCGCTCCTGCACACGCCGCTCATGTCCGGCTCCAACGCGATCTCCGGCATCACCATCGTCGGAGCCATCCTGGCCGCGGGCTACGGAGAGCGCACGCTCTCCACGGTCCTCGGCTTCCTGGCCATCGTGGTGGCCACCATCAACGTGGTGGGCGGGTTCCTGGTGACCCGGCGCATGCTCGCCATGTTCCAGCGCCAGGGTCGCGCCCGGTGAATCCCACCCTCATCCAGATCGCCTACCTGCTGGCCGCGGTCCTGTTCATCCTGGGGCTGCGCAACCTCTCGTCGCCGCGCACGGCGCCCCTGGGCAACACCCTGGCGGCGGTCGGCATGCTGATCGCGATCGTCGCCACGCTGCTCGTCCGCCAGGTGGTGAGCTACGAGGTGGTGGCGGCGGGGATGGTGGTCGGGGGGGTGATCGGCGCCATCCTGGCGCTGCGCATCGCCATGACGGCGATGCCGCAGATGGTGGCGCTGCTCAACGGCTTCGGGGGCGCGGCCTCGGGGCTCGTCTCGGGCGCCGAGCTGCTGCGCTACGCGCGCCTCGGCGAAACGCCCGGCGGCACCGTGCCCAGCGCCATCGTGCTCGGGGCGCTGATCGGCTGGGTGACCTTCACGGGCAGCGTCATCGCCTTCACCAAGCTCCAGGAAATCATGCGAGGGGCCCCCATCACGTATCCGGGCCAGCGCCTCGTGAACGGTCTGCTCGGCCTCGGGCTCGTGGGCCTGTGCGTGGCGGTCGCCATGGATCCCTCCCGGCTCGACCTCTACTGGGGGGTGGTGGGCCTGGCCGCCCTCATGGGCGTGCTGCTGGTGATCCCCATCGGCGGGGCCGACATGCCCGTCGTGATCTCGCTGCTCAACTCCTACTCGGGGCTCGCCGCCTGCGCGACGGGCTTCGTGCTCGGCAACACGGGGCTCGTGATCAGTGGCTCCCTGGTGGGCGCCTCGGGGCTGATCCTCACCAAGATCATGTGCGACGCCATGAACCGGTCGCTCGCCAACGTGCTCTTCGGAGCCTTCGGCAAGGCCGCCGAGACCCGCGCTGCCGCAGCCGGAGACGACCAGCGCACCGTCAAGGCCTACACCCCGGTAGACGCGGCGGTGATCTTCTCTTCCGCGCGAAGCGCCATCGTGGTGCCCGGTTACGGGATGGCGGTGGCCCAGGCCCAGCACGCCGTGCGCGAGCTCGCCGAGGAGCTCGAGGGCCGCGGCATCAAGGTGCAGTTCGCCATCCATCCGGTGGCGGGTCGCATGCCTGGACACATGAACGTGCTGCTCGCCGAGGCGGATGTGCCCTACGAGAAGCTGGTGGAGATGGACGTCATCAACCCGCAGTTTCCCGAGACGGACGTGGCCCTCGTCCTCGGTGCCAACGACGTGGTGAACCCCGCTGCCCGGGAGGATCCCTCGAGCCCCATCGCGGGCATGCCCATCCTCGACGTGGACCGGGCCAAGCACGTGTTCGTCATCAAGCGGAGCATGAATCCGGGCTTCGCGGGCATCGACAACCCGCTGTTCTACAAGGACAACACGATGATGGTCTTCGGCGACGCCAAGGAAACGGTCCTGAAGATCACCGAGGCCATCCGAGACTACGAAAGCTAGCGGGTCAGCCGCCCCGCTGGCGTTGGCAGAAGGCCTCGACGAGCACGGGCGGGCCCGCGGCCATCCCCGCTTCGATCAGCGTCTTCTCCTGGTTGTAGATCCTGCGCGAGCCGTCGAATGCCACGTAGATGCCCCCCGCCTCACGGACCAGCACGTCTCCGGCGCAGACGTCCCACTCGTTCTTGGGCGCGACGGAGATGTTCAGGTCCCCGTCTCCGGCGGCGATGCAGGCGAGCTTCCAGGCGATCGAGCCCAGCGGGCGCAGCTCGCGGAACCAGCCTTCATAGGGCGCGAACTGGTCGCGGGAGATCTCGGTGCGGCTGGCGATCACCACCGCCTCGGAGAGGGTCGCTACCTGTGAGACCGACACCCGTTCGCCGTCCCGCCAGGTGCCGCCGCCCTGGCGGGCCCAGAGGGTGATCCCCGCGACGGGGTTGTGGACCACACCCACCACCGGCTCACCGCCCTCGGCCAGAGCGATGGAGACCCCGAACTCCGGGATCTTCCGGGTGAACTCCTTGGTGCCGTCCATGGGATCGACGATCCAGGCGCGGCGCTTCTCGGTGCGGGAGGGGTCCGAGACGGTCTCTTCCGAGAGCAGGCCGTCCTCCGGGAACGCCTCCCGGAGCACCTTCGAGATGGCCTGGTCCGACTCGAGGTCGGCCAGGGTGACGGGGTTGTCCTCGGACTTTTCCCAGGTCTTCGTCCCGCCTTCGTAGTGGCGCAGCAGGATCTCTCCCGCCTCGCGGGCCGCCGCGAGGGCGACGTCGAGCTCGCGTTCGTAGGCCATGGCCGGCCGAGTATAGTGTCTGCAGGGGGCTTGCCAGCGCCGGTCGCAGGAGGAGCGATGGACGAGCTGATCTTCGCGGGCGCTGGAGATCTGGCCCGGGCGGTCCGGCAGCGGCGGGTCTCCTCCGCCGAGCTGGTGGAGGCCTGCCTCGAGCGCATCGCCCAGGTCAATCCGGTGCTCCGGGCGGTGGTCGAGCTCGGGGCGGATGCGGCCCGGACCGAAGCGGTCGTTGCCGACCGGCTGCTGGCCGCAGGCGAGGCCCCCGGGCTCCTCCACGGGGTTCCCATTACGCTCAAGGATTCCCTGGACACCGCCGGGATGGTGACCACCTGGGGCACTCCCGGGCGCGCCGGGTTCGTTCCCGAGCGCGATGCCACGGTGGTGGCGCGGCTGCGCGCAGCGGGCGCCATCGTCCTCGGCAAGACCAACACGCCCGAGTTCACCATGGGCTTCGAGGCCGACAATCCTCTCCACGGCCGTACCGCGAATCCGTTCGACAAGAGCCGCACCAGCGGAGGCAGCAGCGGGGGGGCGGCCGCGCTGGTGAGCGCTGGCGCCGTGCCCCTGGAGGTGGGGAGCGACACCGGTGGGAGCATCCGCCTTCCCGCCCATTTCTGCGGCTGCGCGGGTCTGCGATCCACCTCGGGCCGGGTTCCGCGCACGGGACACGCGATTCCTCCGGGGGGCATGCTCGACGCGCTCACCACCCTCGGCCCCCTGGCCCGCAGAGTCGAGGATCTCGAGATCGCGCTGGGCCTGCTGGCGGGACCCGACGGATTCGACCCCTTCGTGGTGCCCGTGCCGCTGCGGGACAGCCGGGACGTGACCCTCGGCACCCTGCGGGTGGCGGTCCACGTCGACAACGGTCTGCGCTCCCCGGCGCCGGAGATCGCTGCGGCCGTGCGGTTGGCCTCCAGCCGCCTCAGCGATCGGGGCTGCCGCGTGGCCGAGGTGCTGCCACCGGGCATCGAGGAGACGGGCGACCTCTTCCGCCGGCTGCTGCTGGCCGACGGTGGCGCCTGGCTGCGAAGGCTGCTGGCGGGGGCGGGGACCGACCCCGACGCGTCGTCCCTGGGCGGGATGCTGGGTGGGCCCACGCTGGATGGCGCCGAGCTCTCGCGCCTGGTGGATCGCTGGGATCGCTTCCGCGCCCGGATGCTCGGCTTCCTGGGCAGCTGGGACGCCATCCTGTGCCCGGTGAGTGCCATCCCGGCCTGTCCCCACGGCGATACCGAACGCGACCTCGAGGCCTTCACCTACACCATGACCTGGAACCTCACGGGCTGGCCGGCGGCCGTGGTTCGGGTCTCCGGCACCCCTCGCGGGCTGCCCATCGGGGTGCAGCTGGTCGCTGCCCCCTGGCGAGAGGACGTGGCGCTGGCTCTGGCAGCGGTGCTCGAAGAGGATCTCGGAGGCTGGCAGCGGCCTCCGCTCTGAACTTCCAGGGTCGCATTCAGGAGGCATCGTATGTCCGCGGAAGAGCTGGAGATCGGCCACCTGGTGACGGCTGGGGATGCGCCGGCGCCCGGGGTCGTGATGATCCATGACGTCTGGGGGCTGTCCGACCACACCCGGGATCTTGCAGGCCGGCTCGCCGGGGAGGGCTTCGCGGTCCTGGCCGTCGACCTGTACCGCAAGATCGGGCAGCCGCGGATCTCCGATCCAGCCTCGGCCATGGCCTGGATCCGGGATCTCCCGGATCCCGTGATCCTCGAGACGCTCCAGGAGGCCATCGACTTCCTGGGCGACCACCCGAGTACCGGCGGCCGCAAGGTCGGTCTCACGGGCTTCTGCATGGGAGGCCAGTACACGTTGCTGGGGGCCTGCAGCTGTCGGGGGCTCACGGCGGCCGTGGCGTACTACGGAATGCTGCTGAACGCCCCGGATGCCGACCCCGAGCGCAAGCCCCGTTCGCCTCTGGACGCGGTGGCCGAGCTCTCGGTCCCGCTGCTCGGTCTGTTCGGAGAGGACGACCTCCTGATCCCGGTGGCACAGGTGCGGGAGCTGGAAGGGCGGCTGCGGCAGAGCGGAGGCGACTGCGACGTGGTGCTCTACGCCGGCGCCGGCCACGCCTTCATGAACGACACGAGGCCCGAGCTGTATCGCCCTGAAGCAGCTCGGGATGCCTGGGGGCGCATGGTCTCGTTCTTCCGCCAGCACCTGTCCTAGACAGGCCGGGCCAGCACCAGGGCCAGTGTGCGCCGGCGGGTGGCGAAGCGCGTGACCCGGGCGTCGACGGGGACCGCCAGGCCCTGGGCATCCTGGAGGCGCTCCTGGAAGCGGCGCGGCTCGACGCCTTCCGACATCGCGTCGATGTGGGTGGTCCAGATGGAGCGGGAGGCCTCCGGCATGAAGCTGAGGGCCGCCCGCTCGAGCAGCCGGTCCCGGGGCAGGCCTAGCAACGCCCCGGCCGCCGGGTTCGCATCCGCGATGCGCAGGGTGTCGGTGTCGATCGCCAGGAAGGCGTCGGCCAGGCGGTCGATGGCGGCCGAGACCGCCCGCCGGGAGGACCGCCGGGGAGTTCCGCTCGCCTTTCGTGCCGCGCTGCCTTCCTTGAGCGAGCCGCCGAAGGCGCGCCCCAACGGCTCCAGCGCTTCCCGCAGTGCCGGGCCGCTCTCGCCGGCGGCCTCCACCGCCGCATCGATCCATGCACCGAGGAGGGGGATCACGCGCTCGGCGGGCGCTCGCAGACCGTCCAGGGCCGGAAGGGCGCCGGACCCGCGTAGCAGAGCCGACGAAGCGAAGGAGCGGAAGCGACGCAGGGCCTCGGCCTCCTCTGAGGCTGCAGCCAGCTCCCCGCCGCTCCGTCGCGAGGAGAGCCGCCGGTCGATCTCGCGGCGGTGGGAGATGAGCCAGACCGAGAGGCGAGGATCCGGGGTCACGAGGGGAGTGTAGGACCCATCGAACGAATCCTCCCGTCTGGCCGAGGGGGGTCTCGTCACTCAACCGCGCCCCACGCACGGCCGATAGGACCCGGCATGGAATACCCGAAGCAGCGACTGCGCCGCCTGCTGGTGGCACACGCCCGGTCCGACGCCTTCGCGCCCCACGCCCGCTCCATCCTCTCGAAGATGGGCTATGCGATCGTTCCCGCAGAGGACCTGGACTCGCTCCCCGAGCCGCTCCCCGAGCAGACGCCGGATCTGCGCATCGTGGACGAGCGACGCCTGGCGGAGATCCCCGAGGATCAGGAGGGCCAGAGTGTTCCCGTCATCGTGATCTCCGGCCGGCACGGCGTGACCGGTGCGGATCCACGCATCGTGGGCGCCGTCCCCCGGCCGGCGGGCCTGCATGAGCTCTACCGCCTGATCCAGCAGGTCCTCGAGGTGACCCCCCGATCGACGCCCCGCATCCCCACGCACCTGGCTGCCTCCTGCCGCCGGAACGGCCGCGAGTGGACCTGCCAGGTGGTCTCCCTCTCGGAGAACGGCTGTCTGATCCGCAGCCCCGAGCCCATGCCCCTCGGCTCCCACATCGAGCTGCACTTCGAGCTGCCGAGCTCGGGCACCATCGAGACCCGCGCCGAGACCGCGTATCAGATGCCTCCGGACCTCGGGCTCATCTTCAACGAGACTCCGCCGAAAGCCCGTCGCGCCATCGCCGACTTCGTCAGCAGCGCCCTGGTGGAGTCGTAGCCGGGCTGCGGGCTGCGCCCGCAGCCTTCGGCTGCGCTCTCACGTCCGTTCCGACGTGCGCCGCTTTGCTCGGCTGTTGGCTACTTGACCGGCTTGAAGATCGGCAGGTTGGCCTCGGTTGCCACGTAGATGACGTTCGGGTTCTCGTTGAGCGTCCGGATCCACAGGTAGTGCAGGTAGGAGTTCGAGAGGGTCTCGCGGATGATCGTCTGGGCCTTCGCGGCTCCCTCGGCGCGGGCGACCTCGATCTCGGCATCCTTCCTCGCCTGCTCGAGCTCGAACTGCTTCTGCTGTACGCGCTGCTCGGCGGTGAGCTTGGCCTCGATGCTCTCGCGGAAGCGCTCCGGGAGCTGGACGTCGCGCAGCAGCACGTCCACGATGCGGATGCCCCGGGGCTCGAGGTTCTCCTTCAGGTATTGCCGTAGGCGGTCGGCGATCTCCTTGCGCCCGACCTCGCTGTAGATGTTCTTCACCGGGTAGCCGCTCACCACGTCGCGCACGCCGTTTCGCAGGTAGGGAATGACGAGCTGCTCCTCCACCGCCCGGGAAGTCCCCACGGTCTTGCGTAGCACGGGGGACTTCTCGGGCTCTATCTGGAACAGGAGTGACACGTCGAGACCCACGATCAGGCCCTCGGAGGAGGGCACCTGGGAGCGTTCCTTGTGCTCCCGGAGCTTGACGTTCCAGGTCTCCACCTGTCGTGCCACCGGCACCACGAAGGCGATGCCCTGGGGCACGGGCTCGTCGCTGATGGCCCCGAAGCTCTTGGAGACCCCGACCTCGCCGTCTTCGATCACGACGCAGCCGGAGGTAAGCCCGACCCACAGCAGTAGGGCCAGGGTGGTCGTCTTTCGCCTCATGGAATCCCCTCCTCGCCGGATCGTCTCCGGCGGCTGGTGTGCCGGCTTTCCGGCGGCAGGTTTCGCGAGCGGATAGTATCAGGATGGGCCCCGGCGCCCTGGAGGGATCTGGTGACCGGCGACGAGTGGCAGGGCTTCGACCTGGCGGCGCCCACCGAGGAGCACCGGCTGCTGGGGGAGACCCTGCGGGACTTCGTGCGCCGGGAGGTGGAGCCCCAGGCGGCCGAGCACGACCGCACCGAGCGCTTCAACCTGGCGCTGTTCCGCCAGGCCGGTCACCTTGGCCTGCTGGGGGTGACGATCCCTGAGGAGTATGGGGGCTCCGGCCTCGATGCGACTGCCGCGGCCCTGGTCTCCGAGGTGCTCTCCTCCTCCGATCCCGGCTTTGCCCTGGCCTGTCTGGCCCACTCCATCCTCTTCGCCCAGAACGTGGCGGTCAACGGCAGCGAGGCCCAGAAGAAGCACGTTCTCCCGCGCTCGGCGACGGGGGAGTGGATCGGGGGGATGTGCATGACCGAGCCTGAGGTGGGGACCGATGTCCTTGCCATGGGCACCCGTGCCGTGCGCGAAGGCGACGACTACCTGCTCACGGGGCGCAAGACCTTCATCACCAACGGCGGGGTCGATGAACAG
>JBDLIK010000049.1:0-11949 GCA_039714895.1 Myxococcota bacterium
GAGCTGGACATCGCCATGAACGGGCTGCTGGGCGAGGCCACCGCCAATCTGATGTACCAGCTGGTCACCAATCTCTTCACCCGTCTGATCCGCCGCCTGGGTCCCCTGTACTACGACCGGGAGCGCGACCACGGGCGCTCGCTGCTGACCCACCGGGAGCTGTTCGGGGCCCTCGAGGACGGCGATCCCGAGCGGGCCCGGACCCTCGTGGGGCGCATGCTCGACTACAGCGAGGAGCGCATCCTCGCCGAGGCCCAGCGTCTGGAGGAGGCCGGGCTGCTTGGCCCGGTAGAGGGCGACAAGCTGTGATCCGTCGCGACGCCCTGCGCTGGAACGGATGGGGGTGGCTGGGGGAGTCCATGGGATTCTCCCAGCGGCGGGAGGCGTGGCTGCTCGAAGCCCTGGGGCGCGAGCTCGGGCGCCCACTCGTGCGCGCCGCGGAGCCGGCGTCCCTGGAGACCCTGCGTCTGCCCCCCAGCAAGCTGGCACCCGAGATCCTCGCGGCGCTGCGCAGAGCCTGCGGGGAGGACAGCGTGCGCACCAGCACGCTCGAGCGGGTGTCTCACGCCCTGGGGCGTAGCCTGCCCGACCTGCTTCGTCTGCGTGAGGCGGACGTCTCCGTCGGGCCCGATGCCGTCGTGTATCCGCCCGATGAGGGGGCCGTGGCCGCGGTGCTGCGGGTGGCCTCCCGGGAGAGCCTGGCGGTGGTCCCCGTCGGTGGCGGCACCAGTGTGGTGGGCGGGATCGAGCCCCGTCTCGCGCCCGGTCAGGCCGGGGCGATCGCTCTCGACACCACCCGCATGGATGCGCTGCTCCGTCTCGACGAGGAAAGCGGTCTGGCCACCTTCCAGGCCGGTATCGACGGCCCGGATCTGGAGCGGAGCCTTGCGGCCCGCGGCTACACCCTCGGTCACTTTCCGCAGTCCTTCGAGCTCTCGACGCTGGGAGGCTGGATCGCCACCCGCTCCAGCGGACAGCTCTCGGATCGCTACGGCGGCATCGAAGAGCTGCTCGTCTCCGTGCGCGTCGTCACCCCGGAAGGGGTACTGCGGACCTTGGAGGTGCCCCGCTCGGCCACCGGCCCAGACCTCAATGCCCTCGTGCTCGGATCCGAGGGCACCCTCGGTGTGGTGGTGGAGGCCACCGTGCGCGTGCGTCCCCGAGCCGAGGTCAGCGCGGTGCGTGGGCTGCTGCTGCACGGCTTCGAGGATGGCCTCGCGCTGGTTCGCGAGGCCCGCCGCGCCGAGCTTCCGCTGTCCATGGTGCGCCTATCCGACGCGGACCAGACGGCCCTCTTCGAGCTGATGCGCCGAGATCCCGCGCGCCGCTTCGATCCATCGCGCCTGGCGCTCGCCTTGGCGGCTCGCTGCGGCTGGGGGCGCGGACGTTGCGTGCTCCTCTACGGCGCCGAGGGCGCACGCAGGGAGGTGCGTCGTACCCTCGGCCGTCTGCGCTCGCTCGGCCTGCGCCGCAGGGCGCTGCCGATTGGGTCGGCGCCCGGGCGCGCCTGGCTCCGCGATCGCTTCCGTACGCCCTATCTCCGGGACTGGCTGCTCGACCACGGCGCCGCGGTGGACACCCTGGAGACCGCGCTGCCCTGGGCGCGGGTGGCCGAGGGCCACGATCGCATCCGCCGCGCCCTGCGCGCGGCCCTCGAGCGCCACGCCGAGGGCGGGGCGGTGATGGGTCATCTCTCCCACAGCTATCCCGACGGAGCGAGCCTGTATTTCACTCTCGTCTACGCGCTGGACGCCACCGCGGCCGTGTCCCAGTGGCAGGAGATCAAGCGCGAGGCCACGGATGCGGTGGTGGCGGCCGGCGGAACCCTGTCCCACCACCATGGCATCGGGTCCGACCATCTGGGCTGGATGACCGACGAGAAGGGAGCTGTGGGCCTCGAAGCCCTGCGTGCCGCCTGCCGCTCCCTCGATCCCCAGGGAATCATGAATCCCGGAAAGCTGCTGCCGTGAGACTCTGGACCTCCAGCCAGCGGGCGGCTGCCCTCGAGCGCGCCGAGCGCGATGGGGTCGATCTGCTGGTGATCGGCGGCGGCATCACCGGCGCCGCGGTGCTGCGGGACGCCGCTTCCCGCGGCCTGCGGGCGCTGCTGGTGGAACGGGACGACTTTGCGTCGGGCACCTCCAGCGCTTCCTCCAAGATGATCCACGGCGGCCTTCGCTACATCGAGGAGGGTCAGCTGCGGCTCACGCGCGAGGCCTGTCGCGAGCGCGATCGCCTGCTGCGCCTCGACCCCCACCTGGTGCGCCCGGTCGAGTTCCTGCTGCCCTCCTACGAGGATGGGCGGCTGCCGCTGTGGCAGGTGCGGGCGGCGCTCCTGATCTACGCGGGTCTCGCGAACTTCCGTCGCACGGCCCGCTTCCGCATGCTCACCCCGGAGCAAGCGCATGGCTTCTGTCCTGCGCTGCGACGAGAGGGACTGCGGGGAGCCGGGCTCTACGTGGACGGCCAGGTGGACGACGCGCGGCTCGTGCTCGAGACGCTCAAGAGCGCGCGAGGGCTCGGAGCCGAGGCCGTGAACCACGCCGAGCTCGTGGAGTTCGTCCGGGGAGCCGACGATCGACTGGAAGGCGCTCGTGTGCGCGACCGGCTGGCCGGTCGCACCCTATGGATCCGGGCGGGGGCGTTCGTGAACGCCGCGGGCCCGGGCGCGGAGCGCGTGCGCGGCCTGCACCGGGCTCCGGCGGCGACGGAGCTGCGCCCCGCCAAGGGCATCCATCTGGTGATTCCCAGAGAGCGCATCCCGACTCGGGGCTGCGTCAGCTTCGAGGCGCCCGACGGGCGGCAGCTCTTCATTCATCCCTTCGGAGACGTGACGTTGGTGGGCACCACCGACGACTTCAGCGACGAGATCGACCAGCCGGTGGTGCGCATCGAAGAGGTCCACTATCTCCTCTCGGCTGCCAACCGAGCCTTTCCCCAGGCGGCGCTCACAACCAACGATCTGCGCAGCGTCTACGCGGGAGTGCGGCCCTTGATCGCGCCCGCCGATGCCACCGCACCGGCCTCGTCCGCGAGCCGGGAGCACCGCATCGAGGCGGATGAGACGGGGCTGGTCTCAGCGTGGGGTGGAAAGCTCACCACCCACCGGGCCATGGGCGAGAGGATCGTGGATCGCGCCCTCCGCCAGCTTCCCGCCGCCCGCCGGGCGGCCGCCGGCTCCTCCCGCACCTGGAACACTCCCTTGCGAGAGGACGACTTCGATCGCCCCGTCTTCGAGGCGGAGCTCGAGGGGCGCTACGGACTGCCTCGTGCCTGCGTCGAGGAGCTGGTGCGAAACCACGGTGCCGAAGCCGCGACCCTGCTCGCCGAGGCGCCACCGCAGCTTCGCGCGCCCATCGGGCGCTCGCGCTTCGTCTACGCCGAGATTCCCTGGGCGTTCCGCACCGAGTGTCCCGCCACCCTCTGCGATCTCCTGGAGCACCGCCTGCGCCTCGCGGTCTTCGCCATCGGCCAGGGGCTCGGGGAGCTCGATCGCGTGGCCCGGGTGGCCGGCGAGGCCGCCGGCTGGGACGAGACGCGCATCCGCCTGGAGACCGACGACTACGTGGCGGCCGTGCGTCGCGGCTACCAGATCGTCGCTCCCACGGGTTCGGCCCGCACCGCAGCCTGAGCGCATTCGATACCCTCCGGGCGTGGCGGCACGCACGCTCGTGGTCGTGAACCCAAAGAGTCGCGGCGGCTCCACCCGACGTCGCTTCGAGCCCGTGGAGCGGCGGCTCCGGGAGGTGCTCGGCGAGCTCGAAGTGGAGTGGACCCGCGGTCCGCGCGACGCCGTGCGGATCGCCCGCGAGGGCGTTCGGGCGGGCGTCGAGCGCATCGTGGTGGCCGGCGGAGACGGCACCATCGGGGAGGTGGTGGATGGGGTCCTCGCCGCGGGCCACGGCGCGGACTGCCAGATCGGTCTGCTTCCCTTCGGCACCGGGGGAGACCTCTCCCGCACGCTCGGTCCTCCTCGCGATCTCGGAGCAGCCGTGGCCGCCCTGGCCGAGGAGACCTCGCGTTCGGTGGACGCCGGGCGCGTCCACTTCGAGGGGCCGGACCGGCACGGCGAGGTGGTGCACTTCGCCAACGCAGCGAGCGCGGGCATCTCCGGGCTCACCACCTTTCTGGTGAACCGTGCGCCCAAGCAGCTCGGGGGGCGGGCCTCGTTCTTCCTGGGGACGGTACGCTCGTTGCTGCGCTACAGCTTTCCACCCATGCGGATCGCGGTGGACGGCAAGCTCCTCCACGAGGGTCCGCTCACCCTCGCTGCCGCCTGCAACGGCCGCTTCTTCGGCGGGGGCATGCAGGTGGCCCCCGATGCCGTCCCGGACGACGGACTCCTGGACCTGATCCTGGTGCCCGCCTATTCGCGAGCGCGGCTGCTGACGAGGCTCCCCCGCATCTATCGGGGGACCCACCTGCGCGAGGCAGGCGTGGTGCATACCCGGGGCCGGAGCATCGAGCTCGATCCGCTCTCGGACGAGCCCGTCTGGATCGAGCTCGACGGTGAGCCTCTGGGTCGGCTCCCGGTGCGGGTGGAGATCCTGCCGGCCGCCATGAACTTCTTCGGGGTGGGTCGCTGAGCGGAGCCCCCGACGTCTTCCGACGGATCCGCGAAGCCAGCGCCGACGTGGCCGGCCGCGCGCGCTGGATTCGCATCGACTCGGACCGGCTCGAGATCTTCACCCGCGAGCTGCTGGCCGAGCGCCCTGCCGCGCAGGCGGATCCTGCGCACCACCGACGCGCGACGGACGAGGAGACGCTGGCCTTCGTGCTCACTCTGGACGCGATCAACTTCGGCTCGGGCTGGTTCCCCTTCCTGCGCAAGCGCAAAGGACGTTCGGGCTACTTCACCGTCGCCCTGGCCCTCGCCGAGCACTTCGACCGGGAGGGTCCTTGGTCCGCGCGAACGCTGCGCGAGCTCGAGTCCCAGGACCTGGCCCGCACGCTCTCTCAGGACCGGGCCGTCGCGGAGGTCGACGAGCTCCTCGACCTCTACGCGCGGGCGCTCCAGGACCTCGGAAGTTTCCTGGAGCAGCGCCACGCCGGCCGCTTCGAGGGGCCGGTGGAGGCCGCCGGCGGGTCCGCGGCGCGGCTGGTGGAAGAGCTCACCCACATGCCCTTCTACCGCGACGTGGCCCGCTACCGGGGGCGCGCAGTGCCCTTCTACAAGCGCGCCCAGATCACCGCGGCCGATCTGCGCCTCGCCTTCGGGGACTCCGGTCCGGGTGCGTTCGAGGACATCGACGAGCTCACGATCTTCGCCGACAACCTCGTGCCACACGTGCTGCGCCTGGAGGGCGTCCTGCTCTACGATCCGGGGCTCGTCCGAAGCATCGAGGCCGAGCGCCTGCTGCTTCCCGGGTCCGACGAGGAGGTGGAGATCCGCGCCTGTGCCCTCCACGCCGTGGAGCGCATGGCCGCGGCGGCCGGCCAGCTGGGAGCGCCGGTGCCGCCCCGGCAGCTCGACGAGTGGATCTGGGCCCGCGGACAACATCCCACCCGCAAAGCGGTGCCCCGGCACCGCAGCCGCACCGTCTTCTACTAGAGGGAGGCTTCCACGAGCACTCCGATTCTGCTGAGAAGGCCGGGCTACCGTCGATAGAGTGAGAGCTGCGCGATGGCATCCGCGATGGCCGCTACGTGACGCGGTTCGAGTCCTGGAGCGTCGAGGGCTTCGGTGGTGCGCCCCTCCACCTGACCCGGATCCATGGGTCCGGGAAGGCGTACCAGCAACATGGAGATGCGCTCTCCCAACCGCAGCAGCGCGGGTCTCAGCTCGGTTTCGAGATCCGAAGCTGGCCCAGAAGCCGCCGCCCCGGCGAGCACCGCCTGCTGCACGGCCACCGCCGCCTCGATCTGCGCAGCGAACAGCGCCCGCACCCGACGCTCGGGGAGCGGAGGCAGGTCGGCTTCCCGCGCCGCCTCCCGGGCCGCAGCTACGGCGGCCTCCTGTACCCGGGCCTCGCGCTCGGGATCCCGAACCGGGAGACCCTCGCGGCGCTTGGACTCGGCGACCAGAGGCATCAGGTCGAGCCGCTCGTCGAGGGCGGCGAGGAGGGAGTCCATCGGCGTGGCCAGGGCGGGGAAGGAGCCCGGAAGCCACTCCTCGCGCAGCTCTTCGAGGGTGCCGTCCCGCTCCCGGGCCAGCAGCCAGGCGTCGAGGGACCGGGCGAGGCCGGCCTGCGCCGGGTCCACCAGATAGGCCTTGCGATCCCGGGTGAGGGGGCCGATGGCGCGGAGTCCGGGGACCTCGGACCTCCAGTGAGCGGCCTCGAGGTCATCGGTCACCGCTGCATCCACCTGGCGGCTCGCCAGGGCGGTCAGCACCGCGGCGTTGTCGGGGATCGCCAGGAGGGTGACTCGTGGGAAGCTTGCTCGGGCCACCTGCTCCAGATGGCCGCCGGCGTTCACGGCCACCCGGGTTCCCGCCAGGCGCAGATCGCTCGCATCCTGGTACGGGGAGTCCTCGTGGACCAGGGCAAGGGCGCCGCTGGTCACCACCGGCACCGTGAACCGCGCCGCAACCGAGCGTTCGGGACGCACGGTGACACCGCTCATGGCTACGTCGAAGCGGTGCTTGCTGAGATCGGGCAGCAGCTCGGGCCAGCGGAAGGTCACGAACTCGACGCCCCATCCCTGGTCCTCGGCGAATCGCTCGGCCACCGCGATGTCGAAGCCCTTCGGACCCTCGGGTCCAGAGACGCTGAAGGGCGCGTAGTCGCCGCTGGTGCCCACCCGAAGTACGCGCGCGTCCTGGGCCCACCCGGGTGCAGCGAACAGCAGGACAGGAGCGAGCACGCACGACAGACGCAGGCTCACGTGCGCACGATCTCCAGCAGCTCACCCAGGGATCCGATCGTGTGGTCCGGTCGCGGACCGATGTTCTGGGGGCTGCGGGTGAGGAGCACCGTGGTCATGCCCAGCGCCGCCGCACCCGCCACGTCGTGAAGCGGTGAGTCTCCCACGAAGACGACCTCTTCCGGTCGGACTTCTCCTGTCTTTGCGAGAGCCAATCGGAAGATGCCTGGGTCCGGCTTGCAGGAGCGAGCTTCTTCGCTGGTGGTCGTGGCGTCGAAGAGAGAAGCCAGGCCGAGGTGCGAGAAGAGCGGCCCGAACTGGTCGTCGTCGATGTTGCTCACGATCCCCAGATGGAGCCCCCGCTCCCGGAGTCCTTCGAGGGTTGGCCGGGCGTCGGGTCGCAGGGTCACCCGGGCCATGCCCAGCTCGCTCTGGGCGCTGTAGAAGAGGTCGCCCGCATCCTCTGCCCCTTCGACGCCGAGATCTTCGAGGAAGCTCCGGTGGGCGTGGGCGAAGAGATCCCGGTGCAGATAGAAGGGACGGCTCTGGAACTCCGCGAAGCTGCCGGCCATGGTCGTGCGGTAGACCCGGCGCAGCTCGTCACGATCCGCTTCGACTCCGTGCCGGCGCGCCAGGTCTTCGAGCAGCGTGTCGAAGTGCTCCCGGATGGCTCCATAGGCGAACAGCGTGCCACCGAAATCGAAGAAGACGGCGCGATGGGTCAAGCAACCTCCCGCCCGGAGCCCGCGCAGCATAGCGGACCGTTTGACCCCCCGAAGAGGCCTGCTAACCTGCCGGTTTCCCGCTGAAAGAGGCCTGCGTTCCGCGGCCCGCGGGAGATTCCAGAAGTCGAGGTTCGCGATGCTCTCGCTCGAAGAAATCGATCCGGGCGCCCGGGTGACCCACAAGAACACGGGGCTGCGCTACAGCATCGTCGAACTCGGCGACGAAGAGGTCTTGCTCTCCCCCGAGTCCGAGGGCCTGCAGGATCTGGTGGTTTCCGTCGATCTCTTCCGCCAGGAGTTCGTGGTCGGCGATCGCTACAGCGCGCCTCGTGGTCGCAGCCGCGGTCGCAGCCGGGCCCGTCGGGGCGGCGCACCGACACCCCAGGGGCCGAAGGCGAAGGGACGCATCAAGAAGATGGTGCGCGACCGGGGCTTCGGCTTCATCCGCGGCGACGACGGCAAAGAGGTCTTCTTCCACCGCTCGGGTCTCACGGGCGCGGACTACGACGCGCTGTCCGAGGGGGATACCGTCGAGTACGTGATCCAGGAAGGACCCCGCGGCGCCCGCGCCGAGTTCGTCCGCACCATCGCCGGCGAGGAAGCCACCGCCACCGCCCCCTAGCTGTGGGTCCGATTCCGGGCAGAGCCCGGAATCACCACAGTCTTCGCTCGGCTACGCCTCGCTGCGCGCGCCTGTCGGCGCTTGCATTCTTGTCTCGACTTTGCCAGCGCTAGCTGCCCTCGTAGCGGTGCACGATGGGGAGACGGCGCCCGCTGCCGAAGGCCTTGGGGGAGGTGCGCAGCACCAGCGGCGACTGGCGCCGTTTGTACTCGTTGCGATCGAGCCGGCGGACGATGTCCTCTGCCAGCTTCGGCTCCACGCCCCGGGGTGGCACGATTCCCGACACCCCGCGCCCGCCTTCGATCGCCTGGGCGAGGATGGCGTCGAGCACTTCGTAGTCGGGGAGGTCGTCGCTGTCCAGCTGACCCGGCGCCAGCTCCGCGGAGGGTGGCTTCTCGAGGCTGCTCGCTGGGATGCGATGGCCGCCGGTGTTCGCGTGGCGCGCCAGCTCGTAGACGTCCCCCTTGTAGACGTCGCCCAGCACGGCGAGCCCTCCCACGGTGTCCCCGTAGAGCGTGCAGTAGCCCACCGAGAGCTCGCTCTTGTTCCCGGTGGCCAGCACCAGCCGACCCTCCGCGTTGGAGATGGCCATCAGGATCGCGCCGCGGATCCTCGACTGGATGTTCTGCTGGGCGAGACCGTAGTCCTCCCTGCTGCCGAAGAGCTGCTCGAAGGCTTGCAGGTAGGCCTCGTAGATGGGGCGGATGTCCACCCGGCGTACCTCGATGCCGAGGTTGCGACCGAGCTCGAGGGCATCGTCGACACTGTGCTCCGACGAGAAGGGTCCGGGCATCGCCACGCCGAGGACGCGCTCTGCGCCGAGTGCGAGGACCGCAACGTGGGCCGTCACGGCGGAGTCGATCCCACCGGACAGTCCCACGACGGCGTCCGGCGGGAGCCCCTGCTTGCGGAAGTAGTCGCGGATGCCGAGCACCAGCCCGGCCTCCAGCTGCGCCGCGCCCTCGGGCTCCCGGATCTCTCCCGGGCCTCGCGGGGTCTCCGGGGTGGAGACGTCGACCACGTCGAGCGCAGGCTCGAAGAGCGGAAGCACCCCCAGCAGGCGTCCCGAGGCATCGAACACGCAGGAGCCGCCGTCGAAGATCAGCTCGTCGTTTCCGCCTACCTGGTTCACGAAGACCAGGGGTCGCCCCAGGCGGGCGGCCTTCTCGGAGAACATGCGCCGGCGCTCGAGCGGCTTGCCCACGTGCCAGGGTGACGAAGAGAGGTTGAGGAGGACGTCGCAGCCGGCACGGGCGAGCTCCGCCAGCGGGTCGACCTCGTAGGCGATGGTGGGCGTCCAGGCGTCCTCGCACACGGTGAGACCGAGGGTCGTCTTGCCCAGGGCGACGGGCTCGCGGGAGTCCGCGGGGACGAAGTAGCGGTTCTCGTCGAAGACGTCGTAGGTGGGAAGCAACGACTTGGCGCGGGCGGCCTGCTGCTCACCCGCCGCGAGGAGTACGGCGGCGTTCATGAGATGGCGGGTGCCGCGGGCGCGGGCCGGCAGCACCGCGCCGAGCGCGATGGCGACGCGCCGGGAGGCGGGTGCCAGGGCCTCGAGCTCCCGGAGCTGATCGCGCACGAAACCGTCGCGCTCGAGGAGATCCATGGGCGGATAGCCGGTGAGAACGAGCTCCGGCAGCACCAGGAGCTCGGCGCCACCGGCCGCAGCCTTGCTGGCGGCCTCTTCTACCAGGCGGCGGTTCCCAACGAGGTCGCCGACGGTGGGGTTGACCTGGGCGAGGGCGATTCTCACGGAGCGAGGATCGGGGGCACCCCGGTCCTCGTCAAGACGACCCGGCTGCGGGCTGGCCGGGGACGTAGACCAGGATGGCGTCGCACACGCAGGCGGGACGGCGGGCGCCTTCGATCTCCATGATCAGGTGGAAGATCACCCGGGCGGCCCCTCCCGGTGTCTCCCGGACGGACTTGATCCAGCCGGACATCCGCACCCGCGATCCGACGGGAACCGGGTTCTGGAGACGCATCCTGTCGATGCCGTGATTGATCGTGAGCGCCACTCACCGACCTCGATCAGCTGGTCGAGCAGCATGGGCGCCAGGGAGAGAGTGAGGTAGCCATGGGCGATGGGACCTCCGAAGGGAGACTCCCGGCGCGCTCGCTCTTCATCCACGTGGATCCACTGCTGATCCCCGGTGGCCTCGGCGAAGAGATCGATCTTCTTCCGGGTGATGGTCACCCACTCGGAGGGGCCGACCCGGTGCTCGATGAAGTTCCGCAGGGCGCGGACGTCCGGGATCTGCAGCGGCATCTCGCTGGTAGATTCCTGTCCGCCCGCCGCTCCCATGCCCACTGTGGCGGATGGTATCACGTCCCCCCGATGGGGCCCGGCTCCTCGCGCTCGATGTGGATCACCTGGAACCACCTCTCCCGGTCGGTGCTCGAGCGCACCACGGAGTCCCGGGGCAGGTGCAACGGGAGACCGCCGCTCCGGCGCGTGACCCACCAGGCGCCAGCCTCCTCCACGACCTCGGCTGCGTCCTCCACCTCTTCGATGCCCGCGTCGGTCCAGGCCCGGAAGCGGACCCGGGTGCGGCTGCGCAGGTGGAGCAGCACCGCGGTGCCCAGAGCCCGCTCCAGCCGGCGGCTCGTCTCCCACGCGCGTCCCAGCAGCAGGCGAGGATCGTCCGGTGCCGCCAGCCGGGCGGCCCGCAGCAGCCGCAGCACCTTGCCGAGCCCGTGCACCGTCGCGAGATCGAGCTCCGGGTCGAGCGGGGCGCGGTCGTCGATGCGGGGCGGCAGGGCGCGGCCGGAAAGCGGTCGGAAGCCGAGGTGGACCCCTGGGATCCCCTTCTCGAACGAGGGGGCAACGGCGCAGAACACCGCCCGGACGCGCCTCGAGGCCATCCGCCCGAGTATACGGCCGCCATCCTCGGACGCCGGGTAGCGCCTCCCGGCCCCGGGGCCCTACGCTCGCGCCGAGGAGGCGAGTCATGCGTGCGGCGTCCATTCTGGTCGTGCTCTCGTTGCTCTCCCTGCCCGCGGTCGGGGAGGAGGCCGCGGCTCCGGGTGGAGCCTGGGAGGTGCCGCCCGAGGGAAGCTGCGCCCCGAGCGGCGGCCTGCGGGGTCGGCCCTTCGGTGAGGATGCCCCTCCCCTCTCCTTCAACACCGGTGACACCTTCAGCCTCGAGCAGGTGGAGGCCCTGAAGAGCTACCTGCCCCCGGCCCTCTGGGAATACCGCGATCGCTTCTTCTACGAGGGGATGCGTCTCGAGATCGGGCCGTGCTTCCGTGACTACTCGCCGCCCGGCTTCTTCCAGGAGGCCACCGAGAGCTTCCGGGGACAAGCGAAGCTCCTCGCCAACGGCGGTCTCGAGGGCTATCGGGCCGGGCTTCCCTTTCCGCCCGACTCCATCGTCTCCACCGATGCCCAGGCAGGCCTCGAGTGGGCCTGGAACGTGGAGCTCCGCTACCAGGCGGGCGGCTTCCACGGCCAGTTCCGGATGACGGACCTCGTCGGAAGGACCGGCCGCGCCGAGCCCTTCAAGGGAGAGATCTTCAAGTTCATCCTCGGCCACCGCGCCGACCGCTCGGACGACGACTACGAGCACCCGAGTGCTCGAGGGAAGCACTGGGTGGCCGGCGGTCTCTACTTCGAGCCCTTCGCGGCGCGCGAGTACGCCTGGCGGCAGTACCGGGTCGACAAGAGCATGACCGAGCCGAATCGCTCGGACGAGCTGCATGCCTACCTGCCCCAGTGGCGTCGGGTGCGTCGAATCAACGCGGCCCACGTCGAGGGGATTTACATGCCGAGCTTCAGCGTCGGGGTCCGGCAGGCCA
>JBDLIK010000050.1:0-11785 GCA_039714895.1 Myxococcota bacterium
GCCCCATACGAGGCACCGAGCCCGACCAGGGAGAGCCCCGAACGCAGCGCACCGCGCTGGGCCCCAAGGAGCACGAAGAGGGCGAGGATGACGATCGCCAGGCCGTCGAGCAGCACGAGAGGCCTCATCGGCCGGGCGCGGCGGTGCCTGGAGGCTCAGCCCGGGTACAGCCAGCTGGCGGGAACCGCCAGAACCATGGCCAGCAGAAGCCCGATGCCGCACAGGGCCACGGCCTGGCCGGTCTCGACGGCGAGGACCCGACCCACCGCCAGCACGAAGGCGGAGGCTCCCAGCACCCACTTGGCGGCCCAGAAGAAGGCTCCCAGCCAGGGCAGGAACTGGAAGGCGCCGAGGGCGAGGGGCGCGGCCGCGAATCCGAGGGCCCGAAAGAGCGCTCCGAGCTCGCCCCGGATACCGAGGACGCGAGCGGCAGCCAGGATCGAAACGGTCCACAACACCCAGCGCAGACAGCCATCGGCGATGCCCACGAAGAGCTGTGCGGCCGAGCCCCCGAGGCTCTCGCCGACCCCCTGGGCGAGCGCCACGCCCATCACCACCAGGATCGCCTGGCCGGTGGCGTGGGTGTCCGCGGCCACCTCCCCGAAGACGTCGCTGTCGAGGGTGATCACGCGAGCGAGGCGCTCGGTGACGGTCGCCACCGCTCGCTAGCCTCCGAGGACCTTGTGGATCCAGCTCTCGAGGGCGTTCAGGACCTCCTGATGGATGTCCTCGGGGGTGCGTCCGGTCTTCTTCGCCACCCGGAAGCTGTGATCGGCCTCCTCGAGCACGTGCAGGGTCGTCGGAGCCCCCACCCGAGTCAGGGTGCGCCGCAGGGTCTCGAGGTCGCAGAGACGGTCCCGGCTGCCCTGGATGAAGAGCATCGGCGCGATGATGCGGAACAGACTCTCCGCGCGCGTCCGATCGGGCTTGTCCTGGACGTGCAGGGGGAAGCCCAGCAGGAAGAGGCCGTCGAAGCGGATCCGGCTGGTGGCCAGCTGGGCGGCCACCAGGGCTCCCAGGTTCTTGCCTCCGAGGAAGACGTGCGCGGGGGCGGCCGTCGGGTCCCGGCCCAGGAACGCGACCGCCGATCGATAGCAGCGCTCGAGCGCCCCCATCGGGTCGGGGTTCTTCCGCTTCGCCTCGGCGAAGGGGAAATTGAAGCGCAGGGTCAGGAACTTGCGCTCGGTCAGGGAGCGGTGGAGCTCCACCAGCTGAGGATCCGTGTGATCGCCCCGCTGGGCGTGGGCGATCACCACGCCGATGCGCGATCCCGTGGGCCACCACTCGGGGATACCTAGGACGCCCGAGACCTTGTCCACATCGTGGACCGGTTCTCGCAGCGGGATCTCGACCTCTTCGAAGCGAGCCGACGGCTCCAAGGCGCCCCTCCGGGGCGTCCTATATAACACTTGGCGCTCGTCGGGGCTGCCCCGGGCGGGGTCCGTCGGCCGCTAGTACGGGGTTCGCGGAGAGGGTACCTTCAGGGGTCCCAACCCTCGGGGAATCCATGGAAAAGGTGCTCATCACCGGGATTGCGGGAGGCCAGGGACGGCTCCTCGCCCGGCGCCTGCTCGAGAACTACGAGGTCTGTGGCGTAGATCGGGTCCCCTGGGAGGGACGCCCTCGGGGGGTGACGGTCCATCAGGTGGACCTGCGCAAGCGCAAGTTCGAGGACGTGATCCGGACCGAGCTGCCCACGGCGGTGGTCCACATGGGGTTCATCCGCCACTTCCGGACCGACCCCCGCACCCGCCACGACGTCAACGTGCGGGGCACGAAGCAGCTCATCGACCACTGCGTCCACTACGGGGTTCAGAAGCTGGTGGTGCTCTCGAGCGGCTACGTCTATGGCGCCTTCCCCGAGAACCCCTTCTACATGGACGAGGACACCGCCCTCTCGGCGAGCCGCTCGTATCCCGAGATCCGGGATCTGGTGGAGGTGGATACGCTCGCCACGGCCTTCCTGTGGAAGTCCCCCCAGCTCCACACCTGCGTGCTGCGACCCGTGAACACCCTCGGCTACTTCGTGCACTCCATGGTCGGGTCGTACCTACGCCAGAGGCGCATCCCCACGGTCATGGGGTTCGATCCGATGATGCAGTTCATCCACGAGGAGGACGTCTGCGAGGCCGTCGCCCACACGCTCGAGCACGGCCTGCAGGGGGTCTTCAACCTCACCGGTCCGGGAGAAGTTCCCGTGCACACGGCCATCCGGGAGACCGGGGGCCAGGCCGTGCCCATCCCCGAGCCTCTGATCCGCATGCTGTTCGACCAGATGTTCCGCTGGGGCCGCTGGCCCTATCCAGCGGGGGTCCTGGATTATCTCAAGTATCCGGTGACGCTTTCCGGTCAACGCTTCATCGAGGCTACCGGATTTCGGCCTCTCTTCGGTCTCGAGGAGATCTTCCACAGCGTGCGCCGGTGAGGCCCCTGGCGGCCGGGAGCACGCCGTGAGCCCGCGCCGGAGGGGGCTCTCCGGAGCGCTCCGCGATCTGGCCGGCGCCGCCCTGCCGCTGCGGCTGCGCGACCTCAACGGCGAGATCGCGGATCGCCTCAAGAAGATCCCGACGCCGCTCAACGACTATGGCTTCGACAGCTACGGGCTGCACCCGGACGTCGCCCGCCAGGCGCTCATCCCCTGCGCGATCGTCTACCGCTACTACTTCCGGGCGCAGACCCACGGCATCGAAGGCGTGCCCAGCGGCCGGGTGCTGCTCATCGCGAACCACGCCGGTCAGCTTCCCTTCGATGGAGCCATGCTGGGTACCGCCATGGTGCTCGAGGGGGAGCCCCCCCGCATCGTTCGCGCGATGGGCGAGTACTGGATCCCGCGCCTGCCCTGGATCAGCGTCGCGGCGGCGCGGACGGGCGCGATGGTCGGGACTCCCGAGAACTGCCGTGCGCTGCTCCACTCCGGAGAGTGCGTCGCGGCCTTCCCCGAGGGAGTGAGGGGCATGAACAAGCTCTGGTCCGAGCGCTACCAGCTGCAGAGCTTCGGAACCGGCTTCATGCGGCTCGCTCTGGAGAGCGACACCCCCGTCGTACCCGTCGGCATCGTGGGCTCCGAGGAGCAGCAACCCGGGCTCGCCAACCTTCCGGCGCTGGCCCGGCTGCTGGGCATGCCCGCCTTCCCGCTCACCCCGACCTTCCCCTGGCTGGGGCCCTTGGGGCTGCTGCCCCTGCCGGTCCGCTATCACATCCACTTCGGCGAGCCTCTGCGCTTCTCGGGGCCCGCCGACGACGAGGACGCCGAGATCGAGCGGAAGGTGGAGGTCGTGCGGGCGGCGATCTCGGGGCTGCTCGACGAAGGCCGCCGAGCTCGCAGGGGGATCTTCTTCGGATGAGTGCGACTCCGCGAAGACGCGTCTTCATCCTCGGCGGCGGGGCCTCGCTGGGGGCCCACCAGGTGGGGGCTTTGCGCCTGCTCGAGGAGCAGGGCATCCAGCCGGACGCCATCGTGGCCTCCTCCATCGGCGTCATCAATGCCTGCATCTACGCGTCGGGCGGCGTAGAGCAGCTGGAGCGCGCGTGGATGGAGATGGGCTCCATCGCCGGGGCGTTCCGTCCGAGCCTGCAGCACAACCCGCTCGTCGGGCTCTCGTTCTTCTCCGCCGAGCCGCTGGCACGGCGCATCGAATCCTTCATGGATCTGCCGGGCCTGCTCGAGTCTCCCCTCGAGCTTTCGTTCATCCTGCTCAACCTCTCCCGGGGCGAGGGCCAGTTCGTGACGAACCGCCAGGCCCGCTCGCCAAAGGATCTCCAGAAGCTGATCCGTGCGGGCTGGGCCCTGCCGATGCTGTTTCCCCCGGTCCGCTTCCGGGGTGAGTACTACGTGGACGGAGGCTTCGCGTGGAACGTTCCCCTGCTGCAGGCGGTCGAGATGGGGGCGACGGAGATCTACGTGCTGGCGGTGGTCGCCCCCGAGCTGCCCTTCAAGCGGTCCTTCCGGGGTCTGCCCGACTACGGGATGCGCCTGGGGGACGTGATGTGGCGGACCCTCGCCAACGTCGGGTTTCTCACGACCCGCATCGAGCCCGACGGCACCTACCGCGGAGTGCCCGTGACCGTGATCCACCCGACGGAGGAGCTCTCGGGCTTCCACCTGCGCTCGCTGCTGTCGTCGAGCCCGGCCCGCAACCGTCGGCTGATCACGGCGGGCTACCGGGACGCAAAGCGAGAGCTCGCCCGCCGTCGCCGGCTCGCCAGCCAGGGCAAGCGCGCCCGGACGGTGGTTCCCGAGGTCGAGCCTGCCTACCGCCACGAGGTCGCGTGAAACCCTCTGCGCGATGCCTCGCGCTCCTGGTGGGTCTCGGGTGCGCGACCGGCGGCACCCCGCCGAGATCCTCCCTCCCGGTGCCCACCGGCGGAGCACCGGCCCGGGTGGTGCTCGTCTCGGTGGCCGGGCTCACGCCCGCCGTCTACGGAGCCGGGGACGGCCGCTCCATGCCCTGGCTGCGGGCCCTCGCCGTGGCGGGCGTCGAGGCGGAGGCCGTCGCGCCCGTGGCACCTTCGGACGTCTATCCCGCCCATGCCACCCTGATCACCGGCGAGCTCCCCGCTCGGCACGGTGTCCCCGCCAACCAGCTGCTCGGCGAGGCCGGTGTCCGGGCGGCCACCTACTCCCACGCGAGCTTCGTGCGGGTTCCCACCCTGTGGCAACGTGCGCGAGAGGCCCGCCTGCCTGTGGCCTCCTTCGATTGGCCGACGACCGTGGGCGCCGCCATCGATCTGCTGCTGCCGGATGTGGTTCCGGTGCGGCGTGACCAGTCCTGGGTGGAGCTGCTCGAGGACACCGCGACCCCTGCGCTCGTCGAGCGCGTGCGGGCCACCGGCCCCGGCGATGTTCCGGGTCCGGAACGCGACCGACTGCTGGTGGGCCTCGCCTGCGAGGCGCTCGGATCTTCTGTCGCGCCCCGGCTGGTGCTGTTGCGCCTCTCCCAGAGCGAGGCTCCGCTTGCGCGCTTCGGTCCCGGCTCGGCAGAGGCGCGCGCTGCATTCGCCTCGATCGACCGCGAGCTCGGCCGCCTGCTGGATTGCCTCCGGGCCGCGGGGCGTCTCGAGGACGGCGCACTCGTGGTCGTCGGCGACCGGGGCTTTCTTCCGGTCCACACCCGTGTGAATCCCAACCGGGCATTGGGGGAGGCAGGCCTGCTGAGCCAGGCCGGAGCCTCGTCCTGGAAGGCCATCGTCCGGACGAACGGCGGCTCGGCCTTCGTCTATGCCAGCGACGAGAACTCCGCGATCCGGGCGCGCTCGGTCCTGGAGGACCTGGCCGAACGGACGCGCGCCTTCCGGGTGGTGTCGGCTCAGGAGATGCTGGACGTGGGTGGCGATCCCGAGGCCTGGTTCGCGCTCGAGGCGACGCCGGGCGTGGTGTTCGCCGATGGGGAGGGGCGCGCCCTCGTCGAGCCGGCGGCGCGGCGCGGGGCCTCCGGCTACCTTCCCGACGACGCTGAGCTGTACCCCGGGTTCGTGGCCTGGGGTCGCGGGTTGCGTCGGGGGGTGCGGATTCCCTGGATGCGGCAGAGTGACGTCGCCCCCACCCTGGCCGCGCTCCTGGGGCTCGAGCTCGCCCCGCGGGATGGGCGGGCCCTGGTGGGAGTCCTGGATCTGCAGGGGACGCCCCCGGTGGGCACGCGGCCGGGGCGCTGAACCCGAAGGCTCGGTGGCGCGTAGAAAGGGTCGGAGGTGCAAGGTGGCAGCAGGCTCCCAGGTCACCATCGAGCTCAACCCGAAGGAACGCCGGCTCTACGATCGGCTGCGCGCCTTCGTGATCGTGCGGGAGCCTGGAGACTCCTCCGGATTGCGGGACCTGCTCCTGCTGCTACCGGACCTCACCGTCCTGCTCGCCCGCCTGCTCCGGGATCCCCGGGTGCCGCTGCGCGCGAAGCTCGTGGCCCTGGCGGGCATGGGGTACGTGGTCTGGCCTTTGGACCTGCTGCCGGCGTTCCTGTTCGGCCCCCTGGGCCTGGTGGACGACCTGGTGGTGGTGGGAGCCACGCTCTCCCGGCTGCTCAACCATGTCCATCCCGACGTGGTGCGGTCGCAGTGGCCCGGCAAGGGAGACGCGCTCGACGCGGTGACCCGGGTGACGGCCTGGACCGAGCGCCAGCTGAGTGCCCGGATTCAGGGGCTGCTGGCGCTGCTGCGACGTCGACGCCCCGCCGCCTCCTGACAAGTTGGTGGTGCGAGCTGGCGCTTCGCCAGCGGGCGGACCCACCTGCAAGCGCCGGAGGCGCGCGCAGCGAGGCGAAGCCGAGCGAAGCTGTGGTGGTTCCGGGCTTCGCCCGGAACCGGACCCACAACTAGAAGGAGTCCTTCTGGCGGCGGAGGTGGCCGAGCTCGGCTGCGTCGGAGGCCCGCATGAAGGGGTTCGTGGCGTGTTCCTCGCCGACGGTGGAGGGCACGGTCATCTCATCGGGCGTGGCCGCGTGCCAGTCCGAGGCCGCCCGCGCTCGGATCTTGTGCACGCGTTCGAGCTTCTCGGCCACCGCGCGGTTCTCGGGATCCACGTGGGCCGCGAAGCGGAGATTGGCCTCGGTGTACTCGTGGCCGCAGAACACCCGCGTGTCGTCGGGAAGGGCCCCGAGCTTCCGCATGGCCTCGAACATCATCTCGGGCGTCCCCTCGAACAGACGCCCACAGCCGCCCGCGAACAGGGTGTCCCCACAGAAGACCGCGCGCGCCTCGTCGAACACGTAGGCGATGTGCCCTCTCGTATGGGCCGGGATGAACAGCACCCGGGCCGTCTGGCGCCCCACCGTCACCCGATCGCCCTCCTCGAGGCCATCGGTGAGTCCCGGCAGGCGGCCGGCATCCGAGTGATGCCCCAGCACCGGAGCTCCATAGCGTTCGGCGAGCGCTGGATTCGCCATGGAGTGATCGGGATGGTGGTGCGTGGAGAGGATGTGCGTGATGCGCGCTCCGCTGGCCTCCACCCTTGCCACCACCGGATCGAACTCCGGCGCATCGACGATGGCCGCCTCGCCGCTGTCCTCACAGACCAGGAGGTAGGTGTAGTTGTCGCCGAAGGTGGGGATGCGTTCGACCTGGAGTGCCATGGCTCCAGGCTAGCGGAAAGCGGCGCGCGACCGCCCGTCTGGACCCACCCTCGCTACAGCAGGGAGAGCTGGCCTCGGGGGAGCAGCGGGGCCGGCGGCTCGGCAGCCGGAGGGGGCGTGGGGGGCGCCGGGTCCATCCGTGGGGCAGCGGCCGGTCGGACCGGGCTGGCCGGGCAGATGTCATTGTATTCGCACCAGCCACACAGCGGGCTGGGCCGAGCGGGATACTCGGTTTCCCCCCGGATCCGGTCGATCAGCTCGATGGTGCGGGCTCGCAGGGCAGCAAGCTGATCGGCGCTGCGCCGCGAGCTCCGCACCCGACCCCGCTGGAGGAAGTGCCAGACCAGCCGGATCTCACCGGTCTCGGCGTAGCGCTCGCGCACGGCCATCTCGTAGAGCGCCAGCTGGCGATCCTCGTCCAGCTGATTCTGGGACGGCATGCGCCGACCGGTCTTGTAGTCGTGGATCTCCAGCTGTCCGTCGCGACTCCGTGCGAGCCGGTCGATGAAGCCCTGGATGCGATAGGCACCGGACCCGTCGAGGGAGCAGGTCACCCGTTCCTCGATGGCCACGGTCTCCTCGCCATCGAAGGGATAGTTGGCGCGGTAGAAGTTGCTGAGGCATTGCTCGCCCAGCTTCTGGTAGTCGCTCAGCTCGGTTCCCTGGCGGGCGATGCGCACCTGTGCGTCGGCGATCTTCTCCTCCCACAGGGAGGCGAAGCGACGCAGCACGGCGGCCAGTCCGGGGACCCGCCCCTCGCCCACGAAGCGGTAGAGGCGCTCGAGCACATCGTGGACCCGCTTGCCCACGAAGGCCTCGATGCCCTCTGTCGGAGCCGGGATGCGGTCCACGTAGCGATAGCGGAACTGACGCGGGCATTTCTCGAAGCAGCCGAGGCGAGAGTGGCTGAAGAATCCCGACACGCAGGGCCCCCAGGGTCCGAGCAGTTCATCAGGCCCGGAGGAGGTCGGGCCCCGCTGTCTGGAGGAGGCGCGGGGAAGGGCGCCGGCGGCAGTATAGGGGCTGCGGGCGGGGCCCGCAGCCAACGGTCGTGCCTTCACGTCAGCCAGGGCGTGCGCCGCTTCGCTCGCTGGGTGGCCCGGCTGGGGCGGGCGGGGCCCGCAGCCAACGGTCTAGTGAGGGTCGTGGGCGGTGAGCCAGGCCTGGGCCTGCTGCATCACGCGGCGCTCGGTCTCGAAGCTGAGGTGTTCTGCCGCTTCGCCGGGGTCGCACCAGTAGACGCGCTCCATCTCGCCGTCCGCCGCGTGGGGATTCCCGGACTCGTGCTCCATCAGGAAGAAGCAGACGCGCTTGGCGACCCGGCCACCGCTGCCGGCCGAGTAGACGTACTCGACCGGGTCGAGGGGGGCGACGATCCGCGCCTGCAGGCCGGTCTCCTCGGCCACTTCGCGCAGGGCGGCCGCCTCGCGGCTCTCCCCCGGCTCGAGCTTGCCCTTGGGAAGCCGGAGGGTCTGACGGCTCGTGACCCGGTCGCGCTGTTCGGCCACGGCCACCAGGGGGCCGGATGCGGTCCGGCGGAAGACCACCCCGCCCGCCGCCTCCTCCCGTTGGTGATGCGTCTGCGAACCCCGCGAGCGCTCCCCGGCATCCAAGGCCCGCACCGTACCCGCCGCCATCCCCCGGGGCAATTGGGGTCCGCTACACTGATCTTCTCCCGGGAGCGCGCCGGAAGGAAGTCCATGGATCCCCAGCGAGACGCCAGCACGCTGGAGGGTGTCGTCTCGGCGCTCTCCGCCAGCAATGGAGATGCCCTCTCGAAGGCCCACTCCGAGGGGGTTCCGGACCGGAAGGCCGTGATCGACTGGGGCGAGCGGGTCAAGAACCTCGTTCTGCACCAGCGAGACCGCGGAGCCCTGCGCTCCGAGATCCCCACGGTGGCCGAGCGTCTGGAGCGCCTGCTCGCCCAGGGCGCCGTTCCCCCGGGCCTCGATCCAGGCTTCGTGGTGACCCGGTTCCTGGACCGCCTCCCCGCCGTTCGGGCCCTGCTGGCCGAGGACGTGGAGGCCGCCTTCGAGGGGGACCCGGCCGCCAAGAGCTACGCGGAGATCCTCGTCGCCTATCCGTCGATCCAGGCCATCGCCATGCAGCGCCTGGCCCACGTGCTCTACGAGCTCGGTGCCCACCCCCTGGCCCGAATCATGACCGAGCGCGCGCACTCGCTCACGGGCATCGACATCAACCCCGGAGCCCGCATCGGGCGGCGCTTCTTCATCGACCACGGAACCGGGGTGGTGATCGGAGAGACCTGCGAGATCGGAGACCGGGTGGTCCTCTATCAGGGTGTGACCCTCGGGGCCCTCGCTCCCCGCAAGGGACAGCCTCTGCGCGGTGTGAAGCGGCACCCCACCTTGGAGGACGATGTCACGATCTACGCCGGCACGACCATCCTTGGCGGCGACGTCGTGATCGGCCGGGGCAGCGTCATCGGCGGGAACGTCTGGCTCACGGAGTCGGTTCCCCCGTGTTCCAAGGTCCAGATGGAGCCCCCGCGCCTCAAGATGCAGCAGGATGCGGACTGCGAGCAGGAGCACGGCGGCCGCCAGCTGCACTGGGACATCTGAGTCGGTGCAGTCCGAGCCGACCCCCGCCTTCGAAGACCTCGACCTCGTCCGCGAGCGCATCGGCGAGAGGCTTTCGGGGGTCGATCGCATCCTCGCGGTGATGAGCGGCAAGGGGGGCGTGGGGAAGAGCGCCCTCGCCGCGCACCTCGCCCTGGGGCTGGCCCAGGCGGGGGAGCCCACGGGCCTGCTGGACGCGGACCTCCAGAGCCCCAGCGCAGCGCGCATGTTGGGGCTACACGGGCAGCCCCTGCGCCTTCGGGCGGACCCTCGCCTTCAGACGGACTCTCTGTCGCCGGTCCCGGGCCCAGCCGGCCTGCGGGTCCAGGGGATGGACTTCTTCCTCCAGGGTTCGGAGCCTCTCGCCTGGGACGGACCCCAGGCGGAGGGCGCGGCGTTTCGCAGCCTGCTGGAAGATGCCGCGCTGGCCGATCTGCTGGGTCGCACCGACTGGGGCGCTCTCGGGGTTCTGGTCGTCGACCTGCCTCCCGGGGCGGATCGTCTCCCCGTGCTGGCTCGCCTGCTTCCGCGTCCGCTCCGGGCGCTGGTGGTCACCATCCCCACCGAGGTCTCGCTGCTGGCCGTGGAGCGCTCGGTGCGTCGGGCCCTGGAGGCTCGGATCCCTCTGCTGGGTCTGGTCGAGAACATGGGGTCGGTGGCCTGCCCCCATTGCGGCACCGAGTCGCCGCTTTTCCAGGAGGCGTCGGTGGCGCAGAAGGCCAGGGACATGGGTCTCGAGCGGATCGCCCGGATTCCCTTCGACGCCCGCTTCGCCGCCGCCGCCGATGCGGGCCGTCCCCTCCCCTCCGAGGGCGAGGAGCCTTCACCGGCCGTCCGCGCCATTCGAGATCTGGCCGAGCGCCTGCGCGGCGCGGGTGCGGGAGAGGTCGCGTGCCGCAGCGAATCCTGATCCCCGCGCTCCTGTTCCTGGCCCTCGCGCTGTGCGCGTCCCCGGCCGGCGCCGAGGCCGAGGAGGGCTGGAGCTACGGACTGTGGAGCGACCTGATGAGTCCCTACTGCCCGGGCCGCACCCTGGCCGATTGTCCCAGCGAGAACGCGGAGCAGCTGCGGGGCTGGATCGTCGCCCAGGAGGAAGGGGGGCGCAGCCAGACCGAGGTGGAGGCGGAGCTCTACGAGACCTTCGGTGACGTGCTCCGGCAGACGCCCGCTCCCACCGGCATCGGGCTCGCCGCCTACGCGGCTCCGATCCTGCTCTTCCTGGCGGGGGGTGCGTTGGTGGTCATCTTCCTCCGGCGCCAGACCGCCTCGGGCGCGCCGAGCCGGTCGGCGCCGGTGGCGGTCGTCGACCCGGAGCTCCAGCGGGAGCTCGACGAGGAGATCGGGAGCTCCGGCCCGTGAAGGTGTACACCCGCCGCGGCGATTCCGGGGAGACGGACCTGATGGGCGGCCCGCGCGTTGCAAAGGACCATCTGCGGGTGGAGGCCTACGGCGCCGTCGACGAGGTAAACGCGGCTCTCGGCGTGTGTCGCGCCGCCACCCCCCACGCCGATCTGGGGGAGCTCCTGCAACGCATCCAGGGGGAGCTCTTCGCTCTGGGGGCGGTCCTCGCCTTTCCGGATCCGTCCCGGCGCGAGAAGAGCGGCATCGTCGGGCCGGGAGCCGAGGAGGTGGCGTTCCTGGAGCAGCGCATCGACGCCTTCGACAAGGAGCTCGCGCCCCTGCGCCGCTTCGTGCTTCCCGGAGGCTCCCCCCCGGCGGCCGCCTGCCACGTGGCCCGGACCCAGTGCCGGCGTGCGGAGCGGCGCCTGGTCGCGCTGGACCGCGCCGAACCCGTGGACCCCGTCGCCCTCGGCTACCTGAACCGGCTCTCAGACCTTCTCTTCGTTCTCGCCCGGCTGGAGAACGCCCGCGCCGATCAGCCCGACCTGGAGTGGCTCGGCCGCCAGGGCTGAGCCATACGAAACGCAACTCCGCCTATGGCCGGCACTTTCTCGATTCCGTGCCCCACTGTGCCCCGTTCGTGCCCCACTCGTTCCCGCTGGTGCGATCGGAGCCGCTATGAAGCCCTCAGAACTGATCCGGGGGCAGTCTGGACGGGACATAGAGGCTCGGGGTTGGAGCGAGTCTCTGCGCGCCCACGTCGCCTATTGGACTTGGCTGCTCGCCTCGAGCGGCAGGAGATTC